>CALVVS010000001.1 GCA_944363925.1 uncultured Bacilli bacterium
AATATCCTAATATATTTTTTTTGATTTTTTTTTTAATTTCTAACACCCCCCATATTTATACAATATAAAAATATAAAAAAAAAAAAAAAAAAAAACAAGTAATATTTTCGGTAAATAATTGCTCGTTTTTTTGAACCAAATTTTACTTAACCAAACTCTTGTAAAAATTAAATCTCTTTATAGCCGCTTCCTTATTAAGTCTAAGCATCTCTTCAGCTTTAGAAGGATTAACCGTTTTAAGCATACTATATCTTGTTTGATTATTTAAAAACTCATCATATAAATCAAAATCAGGATTTGGACTATCTAAAATAAATTCATCCTTAGACCCATCATATCTAAATATTGGAAAATATCCGCACTTAGTTGCCAAAGCCTCTTCCTCTACTGAACAGCCCATACCAGCTTTAATTCCGTGTGATATACAAGGACAGTAAGCAATAATAATCGATGGTCCATCATGTTTCATTGCCTCACTAATCGCTTTTATCGTCTGCATCATATTAGCCCCAAGTGATACCTGCGCCACATAAACATTTGGATAAGCCATTGCTATCCTAGCAAAATCTTTTTTGTAATTCTTCTTTCCGTGAGATGCAAACTGCGCCACCATACCTTCCGGCGTCGCCTTCGAAGCCTGACCACCAGTATTTGAATATACCTGCGTATCTAAAACTAAAATATTAATATTATCTCCACTAGACAAAACATGGTCAATTCCACCAAAACCAATATCATATGCCCAGCCATCGCCACCGATAGCCCACACGTTTTTAGCAATAATATAGTTCTTAAGTTCCCTTAATCGTGGATGTTTATCATAATTAACCTTGTCATAAACCTCTTTCGTAGTAGCATAATCATTAGAATTATTAAGCCACTTATCAAATAGTTCATCCCTATTATTAAGCATATACTCCCTAACCATATTCTTGCCATACTCAAAACCACTTAACATACCATAGCCAAATTCCGCATTATCCTCAAATAAACTGTTAGCCCATGAAACACTGTATGGCGCATTTGGAAGCTCCCCTCCATAAATAGAAGAACATCCTGTCGCATTCGCAATCACTAAACTGTCCGAAGCAAGCTGCGTAAGTAACTTAATATAAGCTGTCTCCCCGCATCCTGCACAAGCTCCATGAAAAGCAAACTTAGGAGAAATAAGTTGACTTCCCTTAATAGTCTCCTTCTTAAAATTATCCTTAACAGAAACATTTTTAACCAAATAATCAAAAATCAAATCATTTTTACTATCCGCAAGCTTGCCAAAAGCCAAAGCCTTTTGGCCTCTCAAACCAGGACATGTATTTATACACACCCCGCATCCCGTACAATTCTTCGCCGAAATACCAATAATATAATAATAATTAGGCGCACCAAACGCCGGCTTGCACCTTTCCTTAACATATAAAGGCGCTTTTTCATACTCCAAAGCATCAAGTAAAAATGGTCTAATAACCCCATGTGGACACACAAGCGAACACATACTGCACTGCGTACAATTTTCTAAAATCCATTCAGGCACAAACTCCGCAATATTCTGCATCTCAGGTTCCGTATGTATAAACGTTCCGTCTTCATGTCCCTTAAAATCAGAAACCTTAAGTTCATTACCCTTCCTGTGCTCCAAAGCTGAATAAATATCATAAACATCAAAATTAAGCTCCGCATCCACATCATCTAACTCTATCTTTCTAAATGAAACATCCTGCAAAGCCGCAATATTATTTAAAGCAACCTCCTTGCTTTTAACCCCAAACTTTCTCATAACATAATCTTCAAGTTTAAGTAAAGCCTTATCCGTATCCACAAAATCGATAAACTCAAACATCGCTCTTTCCATAATCATACTTATCTTCCGGCCCAAATTATGCTTTCTAGCAATCCCATCCGCATCAATCACATATACCGAAATATCATTATTCCTCAAAAACTTCTTATATCCCTTTAAAGCCTCCAAAAGAGCAGTATCATCCATAGACGTATTTATCAAAAGTGTGCCACCATGTTTAAGTTTAGTAACTGCATCAAATAAAGATAAATAAGTATCCTTAGCAATAAGCACTAATTCAGCACTATTCACAAAATAAGTCGACCTTATAGGTCTATCTGCAAACCTTAAATGACTGCAGGTCACACCACCTGACTTTTTAGAATCATACTCAAAATATCCTTGAACATACTTGTCCTCGCAAATACTAAGTAATGACTTGCTAGAACTAATCATCCCATCACTGCCATAGCCATACACTAAAGCCTCAAAACAGTCATTAATATCAATATCATCATAATTCAAACTCAAATTAGTCACATCATCGTCAATACCAATTGTAAACTCTTCCTTCGGTTCATCCAGCATATCATAAATAGCCTTAATCATGCCAGGTGTAACATCCTTACTAGAAAGGCCATAACGACCATGACAAATAACAATATCTTTACCCTTCAAACAGCTAACCACATCTAAATATAAAGGCTCACCCGCACTACCAGCTTCCTTAGTCCTATCTAATACCGCAATCTTACTTACACTATCAGGTAAAACATCTAATAAAAACTCCGCACTAAAAGGCCTATATAAATGAACCTCAATAAGACCAATCTCTGAAGAAGAAAAATCTATAAACTCCTTAATCGTCTCACAAACAGACCCCATAGCTACAATAACCTTCTTAGCCTTTAAAGATCCATAATAATTAAAAGGTTTATAATTAGTCCCCGCAAGCGCATTTATCTTATCCATATAATCTTTAACAATCAAAGGTACCCTATCATAAAACCTATTCCTCGACTCCGTCTCCTGAAAATAAATATCTCCATTTTGATTAGTACCCCTAGTAACCGGTGCCTCATTATTTAAAGCTCTCTCCCTAAACTCTTCTAGTTTTTCCACCTGAATAAGCTTTTTAATTTCCAAATTATCAAGTAAATTTATCTTATTAAGTTCATGACTAGTTCTAAAACCATCAAAGAAATGTAAAAATGGCAAAGAAGCTTCTATACTAGCTAAATGACTAACTAAAGCCAAATCATAAGCCTCCTGAACAGAAGACGATGCCAGCATACAAAAACCCGTACTCCTAGTCGCATAAATATCCTGATGGTCCCCAAAAATGCTAAGAGCATGCGTCGCCAAAGAACGCGCCGCCACATGAATAACACAAGGCAGCATCTCACCTGCAATCTTATACATATCTGGAATCATCAAAAGTAAGCCTTGACTAGCTGTATAAGTCGAAGCTAAAACACCCATCTGTAAAGCACCATGCACTAAGCCAATAGCCCCCGCTTCACTTTGCATCTCTATAACCTTTGGTACTGTTCCAAATATATTTTCTCTGCCTTCTGCTGACCACTTGTCAATAAGCTCTGGCATCGGACTAGAAGGGGTAATCGGATATATTCCAAGCACCTCACTAAACAAATACGAAGCCTGCACGCAAGCTTCATTACCATCACAAACTATCTGTTTCATATAATCACTCCCTATTTATGACAATCATCATCTGGATTGACAAAATTAACCGTATATTCAAAATCACTACCATTACTAGTTGTAATAACCACGCTGTCACCATCCGCATAAGGCTCATCTGTCATTGGATTTTCTAACTCATCTTCTATATAGCCACCTTTAATAACCTGACCATTAATCTCACCGCCATCGTGTAATACACTAACCGCAATCGAAACTGACCCCGAAGCATCCGGAAGTATCTCAGGATAATCAATAGCCACCATCTTCGCCGCATCTATCAAATTAGTCTTTTGAACAGTGCAAGTATCAAACCGGCTTTGTTTCAAATTACTATCAATCGCTCCTACTGCTATAAGCCCTAAAATACTTAAAATAACAATAACTCCAAGTAACTCCGCCAAAGTAAAGCCATTGCGTAAAGCCTTCTTCAATTTATAAACCTGACTCTGATAATTATCACTATCCGTAATAAATGAACCAGCCACTACTATATCAGCTTTTTTAACCAGCCTTATAGTCGTATCATTAATACCGCCATCAACCTCTATCAAATAAGATAAATTATTCTCTTTTCGGTAGTGCAAAAGAATATCAAGCCTTTCCGTAATATCGATAAAAGACTGCCCGCCAGCTCCCGCCTTGACACTCATCACTAAAACTAAATCTATTATATCTAAATATGGATAAATATCCTCAAAATTACTCTTCGGATTAATCGCTAGACCCGCTTTAATTCCTTTTCCGTGAATATAATTAATAACATCTAAAACATCATCTGCCACCTCAATATGAAAAATAATATAACTAGGTTTTAAAAGTGCCACCTCATCGACATACTTTTTAATATCCTCAACCATTAAATGAACATCAAAAGGCTTTTTTAAAGATAAAATTGCACCTTTCATTTTATCCAAAGATAAAGTCGCCTTCTCTGTAAACTTTCCATCCATAATATCAAAGTGAATTAAATCACAAACTCTATCTAACTCCCTTATCTTCTCAAAATCATTTTGAATTTTCAAAAAAGACCCCGCAACCTTAACCATTTAATAATCACCTCATTTTAAGAAATTCACATAGTTATCATATCTGCTTTTTAAAATTGTCCCATCTAAAACCTTTTCTTTCACTAAACACTTTTTCTCGTGAATATGAAAGCAATCTCTAAACTGACAGCCATCTCTGTAAAGATTAAACTCTGTAAAATTATCCTTAATATCCTCTTTACTCATGCCAGTAAACTCCAAAGCCGAAAAGCCAGGTGTGTCAGCCACCATCCCATCGCATAACTCTATCAGCTCCGTATGCCGAGTAGTATGCTTACCTCTGTTTAAAGCAAGCGAAATCTCTCCAGTTTTAAGCTTTAAATTAGGACTAATTCTATTAAGTAAAGTCGATTTCCCAGCTCCACTTTGACCAGTAAACGCACAAACTTTTCCAGCAAAAACCTTTTTAATAGCTGAAATATCATCGTTCATATAAACCTCATAACCAATTTTATCATAATAATCAATTATCGGTTTTATTTTTTCCATTTCTAAATCACTAAGCAAATCAGCCTTTGTAAAAACAATCACTGGTTTAACCCTATTATATTCACAAATAACCAAAAATTTGTCGAGTAAATTAGACGAAAAATCTGGTCTTTTCAAGCTTGTAATAATAAACATTACATCCACATTCGCAATCGCTGGCCTATGAAATTCATTTCGTCTAGGTAAAATATCTAAAATATATTTATCCTCTAAATCAAATATAACCTCATCGCCAACAATCGGTGAAAGGCCGAGATTTCTAAACTTTCCCCTAGCCTTACACACAAAATCACCTTCACTACATCTTACCGTATAATCATTGCTTATCTGTTTAATAATCTTTCCTTGCATCTATTACATATCTCCAGTATCCTGCGGTTCTGTAGCCGTACCTTCTTCTGGTACCGGAACTTCAGGATTTTTAACTACTTTTATACGTAAATTAGCTCCTTTACTAACCTTACTACCTGCCTGCATATTTTGATACACAACCGTACCATTAGACTTCGTCGTATCTACAACTTCCGTCACATTAAGCGTAAGTCCATGTTCATCGCAAAACTTCTTAACATCATCTTGAGTATAAGTTCCATCAGTAAAATTAGGATAACTTACATATATATTTGGAATAACAAATGTAATCGTATCATCTTCACCAAGTTTTGTACCAGGTTTTACATCTTGCTCCAAAATAGTATTTTCTTTAACATTTTCATCCGTCGAAACATCCTTATAATCACTTAAAACCCGAATGCCCGCTTCTTCTAGCTCTTCTTTAACCTTATCAAAATCTTCACCAGTATAATCTTCTATTTCAATCTTCTCAGAACCAGTCGAAATAATAAGTGAAACCGAAGAACCTTCCTTCAAACTCTCCCCAATCTCTGGGTCTGTACCAATAACCTTACCTTCTTCAACCTCGTCACTAGCCTCTTTCTTTCGCTTACCAGCAACTTCAAAGCCCTTATCTTCCAAAGTAGACTCTGCTTGTTTTACTGTCATACCTTGAACATCAGGAATATCTATATAAGGCTTTTCCGAAATCTTCGGCCATATTATAAACACAAATATAAGTGCCGCAATAAGTACTCCAACTATTGAACCCACAATAATAAGCGCCTTATTCATCCTCTTATCTTTCTTATTTTCACCTTTCTGCGCATTTCTAGCTGCCCTACCTTGTTTTGGCATACCCTCATCATCGTCAAAACCCTTTTCCTTATACTTATATACTACCTTAGGCTCATTAAATCTATCCTTATCTAAAGCCGTTTCCAAATCTTCATGCATCTCATAAGCCGAATCATAACGGTTCTTTGGATTTTTAGCCGATGCTCTTAAAATAATATTCTCAATCGATTGTGGCATTTCTGGGTCGTATTCACAAATACTTGGAATTGGCTCGTTCATATGTTTAATAGCCACTTCAACTGGATTGTCACCTTTAAAAGGCACATGACCAGTCACAAGCTCATACATCAAAATACCAAGTGAATATATATCACTTTTAATCGTTGCTGCCCCTCCATTAGCTTGCTCAGGCGGGATATAATAAACCGTTCCCATCACACTATTAGTCTGCGTAAATTCACCCGCATTAAGAGCCACCGCAATTCCAAAATCCATTATTTTAACTCTACCGTCTTCCAAAATAATCACATTTTGTGGTTTAATATCACGGTGAATAATATAACTCTCATGCGCATGCGCCACCGCACTCGTAAGCTGAAGCATAATATCCACAACTTCCGGTAAAGTAAGACTACCTCTTTTTTTAATAAGCTGTTTTAAAGTAAGACCCTGAACATATTCCATAACAATAAAATACTTTCCATTGTCCTCCCCAACATCATAAACCTCCACAATATTTGGATCATTTAAAGAACTAGCTGAAATAGCCTCCCTTTGAAAACGCCTAACAAACTTTTCATCTTCAGCTAAATCACCTCTCAAAATCTTAACCGCTACTTTTCTATCCAAAATAGTATCCTGCGCTAAATAAACATTGGCCATACCACCTTCGCCAATAGACCTAATAATTTCATAACGATCATTAATAAGTTGTCCCCTTGTTATCATAAATTATCCTCCTTTTGTAAATAAGCAACTGTTATATTGTCTGTTCCACCTCGATTATTAGCTTTATTAATTAATTTTTGTACCTTCGCATCAATATCTAAATCACTATCTAAAACCGCTTCAATCTGCTTTTCGTCAAGCATATTTGTAAGCCCATCACTGCAAAGAAGTATCGCATTTACATCTCTTTCAACATCGAAAATATCCATCTCTACTGATATATTCGCTCCAAGTGCTCGCATCAAAACATTCTTTCGTGGATGATCCTTAGCCTCTTCTTCCGTAATTTCTCCTGATTTTACAAGTAAATTAACCAAAGTGTGATCATTTGTTATCTTATATATTTTTCTGTCTTTAATCACAAAACCAGAAGAATCACCAATATTTCCAAATAGTAAAAATTCGTCCGTCAAAAGTGCCATCACAATAGTCGTTCCCATACCAACACTTTCAGGGTTATCTTCCGTATACTTATATAAAAGCATATTAGCCTCACTGACAATCTCCTTAAGAAAATTAATTGCCTCATCTTTTGTCCCAACCCTAGAAGAATCTGTAAACCTCTTACCAATATGTGTAATCGCAATTGACGAAGCAATTTCGCCGCCTTTGTGACCACCCATACCATCAGCTACTGCCATAAGTATTTCACCAGCTGCATTTTTTACAACCGTTACACTATCTTCATTATGATCCCGAACTTGTCCAGCATCAGTTAAATATGAAAATTCCATTATTTTTCCTCCTCAAAATTACTCCGTAATTGCCCGCAGGCTGCACTTACTTCACTGCCAAATTCCCTGCGCACTGTCACATTTATTTTACTTTTCTTAAGTATATCATAAAAATCCATTATTTTATCCTTATCTGTCTTTTTAAATTCAATATGACTTGTCTCATTATAAGGAATTAAATTCACATAAGCTGTCATACCACGTATTAAAGACGCAAGCTCCAAAGCACACTCATCACTATCATTAATTCCTTTTAACATAATATATTCAAAAGTCACCTTTCTATTAGTAACCTTCAAATAATCTCGCACCGCCGCCATAACATCTTTCAAAGGATAAACCTTGTTAATACGCATAAGCTTACTTCTAAGTTCATCGTTAGGAGCGTGCAGACTAATAGCTAAATTAACCTGCCTTTTTTCTTTAGTAAACTCCCTTATCTTAGGCACAATACCGCATGTTGATACCGTAATATGTCTAGCCCCAATCGCCATACCATAATCACTATTTATAATATCGATAAACCTCATCACATTGTCATAATTATCAAAAGGCTCACCTATTCCCATTAAAACCACATGTGAAATTCGGCACCCTAACTCTGCCTCAGCCATAAGAACCTGTAAAACCATCTCATAAGTCTCTAAATTACGAACCTTTTTAAGTCTTCCACTTTCACAAAAAGCACATCCCATATTACAGCCAACTTGCGTCGAAACACATAAACTATTACCATAATCATGATTCATTAAAACCGCTTCAACCTTTTGACCATCAGCTAAACCAAATAAATATTTATGAACATCTTTGCCACTTTGAACCTTTAAAATAGAAAGCTTATCCATATCAAAGTCTTCTTTTAATTTTTCTATAACGCTTTTTTTAATATTACTCATCTCATCAAAAGAATTAACTCTTTTCTTATAAAGCCAATCATATACCTGAATAGCTTTAAACTTCTTTTCACCAATATCTGTAAAATATTTTTCCAAATCTTCAAGCGATTTTCCATATATGTTCATAATTATCACCTTATATTTAATTATAACAAAATTCAAAAAAAAATAATAGAATTACTATATTTTTTATCATAAGTTCTATTACTTTTTAAATTAATAACCTCTTATTTGACAATATATTTACCTATTTTACAAAATTCATTACTATACATATAACAAAGAAAGCCACACCAAGTAATGCTGTAAGTCTAGTTATAAATAACTCTCCGCCTCTTTCTTTACGATTTGCAAAAAGTTCATCATTACCACCTAATATATTACTAGAAGGACTTACCGCTTTTCCACTTTGTAAAAGTACAATAGCAATTAATAAAATAGATACAATAATTAAAAGTATTTTCATAGTATCCCTCCAACTTCTAATAATTTACCATAAAATAAAGGAAAAATCAACAATCTATAAAAGAAAAACTCACTAATTAAAAATTATTCTTATATTTCCAAAATAAAATTGGAAAATTTCAAATTCCAATTTTATTTTTCTTTGATTTTAATTAAACCTTTGTTAATTTCCTCTAAAGCCCTGCCAATATTTTTAGAACTTTTATACTCATTTTCTTTCATTTGATAATAACTAGTTTCATCCATTTCTTTAGCGCGCTTAGAAGCCACATTAACAAGTAAGTATTTTGACTCAATTTTTTGTAGTAATGCATCAATTGATGGAAATATCATAACTACCCCTCCTATTTAAAATATATACCACTTTGCAAAAAAACACAATAAAAACCCCAAAACTTGACATTATTTAACGCTTTTCCTAAGGCCATCTAAAACCGCAAACATCGCATAAGTATCCTGTCTACAGTATTCGGTAAGCTTCGTATACTTATGTTTATAATCAAAAGGCAAAAGCTTTGGAAAAGAAGCATAAGTCACCATTGCCTCAACCCCATTGCCAACCTCCATCCCCTTGTAAGTCAAATTCGAAAACAAAGGTAAAACCTTCTTAATTGAAAACGAACCGTCCATATCTGGATGATAATAATTAAACATCCTCGCCTCTTCCTTAGAATATCCAAGCCTTTCATATAAAGAAGAATTAGTCTTAACAATATTCATTAAATCAAAAACATTATCCCTTATCTTAAGTAACTTCTCCTTATATTCAGGAAATATATAAGCAAGTTCCTTTAATCTCGTTTTTTCAAATGAATCATTATAAACCAAAACCATCCCATCATCAGGAATTAATTCACACATCAGCTTAACCAATTCTAACCTGTGATCTAAATGATCAGCAGCCAAATAACCATAATGGTCTTTTTCTAAATCACAAACACCTTCTTTTCTTTCAATATGAAGTGAAAATTGAAAAACCGATTGACTATAAGGCCTTTCACCTTTATATCTAGGAAGTGGACAAGGAAAAGTCTCAAAATCTAAATGATAAAGTGGATATCTAATCATTTTTAAACCACCTTTAATCTTATTCTTGTTAATATAAGGCTCCCCACTAACCACACACTCTCTTTGTATTCTATTTTTTTCCCTATTAAGCATTGAACTTGGAATATCAAGCATCGATACCTTACCATCATTAATCAGATCAAAAACATCATATTTAGTATTACCATCCTTAAACCCAAAATTATTATTCATATAACATAAAATAGAATGCTCCTTTGGAAGCACATCAAAGCATAACTTACAAAACTTACACTTAACCGTCTTTTTATATTCACAGTATTCCCCCAAAGCCACTCTAGACCCTGATAAATCATCTATATATCTCTTAATCTTCTGACTATCTAAATAAATCTTATCCATCAAATCTCTTGTAATACTTGTCACATCAATATAAGCAATAATATCCTCACCATTTATAGTATCATAAATAGCTTCCCCATCTTTATACTTGCCATCAAACACATAATTGCTATTTAAAACCGCTAAATAATATCTAACATTTCTCTTATCACCATGACTTTTCATATCATTTTCGATAATAAATCTTTGAACCGCTATATCATAAATATAATGCCCACATGAAGTAAATCTATCAAATAACTTGGCTTTATTTCTCTCATAAACCTTCACCGGCATATAATCTTCTATATCATACCCTAAATCTTCAATTAATCTATAAATTCCTTTTTCATCCTTCAAAAAAATAGATTGTTCCTTACTCCCTAAATTCAAATACTTTTTAGTCGTCGTTGCTTTAACCTCAATAATATTAATACCATCATTATTCTCATTATAAATATCCACATAACATAAATACCTAATATTATCGATAACTGCATCAAAACTCTCTTGATTATAAGTACTCTTTGAAAACTTAAAATTACCAGAAAAATACTTCGAAGCAAGTTCACCAGCCAAAATTTCAACCTTATTATAATAAGGCATCATAGTCTCTAAATGTTCATTTTTTACATCTATCAAATCATTACCTTCATCGTCAAACATACCCGAAAGTAACTCGGCAATATGCTCAAATTCCTCTTCTTTTTTATACTTATCTATCGAAATCATACTATCTAATTTTTCTTTTTTTAAATCATCCAAAGCCACATATCTAGGACATCTTGAGTAATTAATAAATTTCGTTTTAGTTATTGCCATTTTACCACCATCTAAATTATACACCAAAATCAACCAAACCACACTAAAAAAGAGCTTATAATTAAAGCTCTTAAGCTAATTTCTTTTTAGCAATTACTATAGCACCAGCACTTAAGGTTAAAGTACCAACAGCTAAAATAATTCCATCTGAAGTTTTTGGGTTTTCTACTTCATCTTTTACATCTGGTTTCTCTTCCTCAGCAGGAGTTGTAACATCTTCTTTAGTTAAAACAAAATTACCATCGTTATCCTTAGTCATTTCGTATCCTTCAGCTAAATAGTCAGTAACATCATCAGAGAACGTTCCCCCACTAACAGAAACACTATCTTTTCCATCATTAAAGAAAACTGAACCATTAGCTTCAAAAGTACCACCAGTAACACTTAAAGTAGCGCTTCCATCAGTACTTTGGTTAGTAATTAAAGAATAAGCTTTATCATTTCCATCAGTAATAGTAAATGTACCATCATTAACAGTCATTTTACCAGCATTGTTAACCACTGAAAAATTATGAGCTTGTTCAAAAATACCACCTTCAATTAAAGCAACACCTTCGTTAACTAAACCGAATACATTATCAGCTTCAGTAGTAATCTTACCGCCTTTAAAAGTTAATGTTCCAGTATTATGTAAAGCTGCACTTTTCTCACCATTTGCACTAATAACTCCACCTTCAACTGTCAAAATACCTTGATTGTTAACGGTTGGAGCACTAGAAATATCTTTTCTACTGATAGTTCCATTTCCTTTACTATCCTTAATTGTAAGACTTCCGCCATTTTCAATTAAAATAGCTGAATTATTAGCCGCATAATTAGTAAAATTATAACCAGCTAAATCTAAAACTACAACCTCTCCATTTCTAATAATTAAATCTTCATCAGCGTCAGCTGTAAGTGTTAGAGTATAAACTCCATCTTCACCTTTCACACTTGTAACTCCACTGCCTTCATAACCAATAGTACCTTCACCATCGACATAAACAGCATTTACATAAGTAAAAGGCATTATCATCAAAGCACATACAAATAAACCCAAAAATAAACCTAGTTTTTTCATTTTCTCACCCTTCCTAAGCAAGTAAACTTGCTAATAACATTATAGCAAAATGTGGTTATCAGTACAACTTTTTTATAAAAAATTTTTATAAAAATGTCAAACAAAATAATAAATATGATATAATTATAAAAGTTAGGCGGTGAAAAAATGCATACAAACGGACGAATAACTAGAACTAAATATCAAAAAAGAAAAAGGCAAAAAAAAATCATTTGGACCATCATTTTAATCATAAGCATTTTAGTCACTATTCTTTGTACCCTGAAAATATTCTTATGGAATAAAGATAATAATAAAATAGATGAAATTAATAAAGATATAAATACCAAAAAAATAGTCAAAGAAACCAAAAGTGAAACCGCTGAAAATATAAATCCTCCAGAAAGTAAAGAAGACGATTACTGGTATTATATAAATATGGATATGATGAGTGTCGACTTCAATGAACTAAAACAAAAAAATAGTGACACCGTCGGCTTCATAAAAGTAAATGGCACCAATGTCAACTATCCAATTGTCCAATCAAATGATAACTCATATTACTTAAAACACGCTTTTGATAAATCTAAAAACTCCGCTGGTTGGGTTTTCGCCGATTATCGAAATAATATGGTAAACTTTGATAAAAATACTGTCATCTATGGCCATAGTCGTTCTAATCAAACCGTCTTTGGTAGTCTTAAAAAAGTTACAAATAAATCATGGTATGGAAATAAAGATAACCATATTATAAAACTATCCACGCCAAAAGAAAACACCTTATGGCAAATCGTCAGCATCTATACAATTAAACCAGAAAGTTATTATATCACAACTAAATTCTCGGATAGTCAGTTTAAAACCTTTATAAAAACCATTAAAGATAGAAGCCAAATTGATTTTAGTGGTACTTTAAACGAAAACGATAAAATTCTAACCCTTTCAACTTGTGAAGATGTCGCTGGAACCACTAGACTAGTCATCCATGCCAAACTAATCAAATTAGAAACAAGATAAGAAGCTATGTATCTCATAACTTCTTTTTTTACACTAAAAAAGCAGATTATTCTTCTGCTTGAACAAAATTAACTATAATATTCATATCCTTATTATACACTTCTCCAGGTGTAACCCCACCTTTATATTTAGCTGTCACCTGCATATTAGCTGTCTCTCCAGCTTTCAAAACATCATTATAATCAATTCCACTTACAGAATATATTATAGGTTCATTTACCACATTAGGTAATTTAATACAAGAAAGTCTTGCATCAAAACTACCATCATTTTTAATCGTCAAATCATAAACAATCGTATCTCCAGCTTTTGCAAAAGAAACATAAAAATTAGCCACCAAATATTCAGAATTAGGTTTATCAGTTTCCTTCGCCCCACCAATCTGTTCGACAAGCTTTATATCAGAAAAATGAACATCCCACTTGCCATCACGTGGCTGATATTGTTTATTATTAGAAGCAAGTGGCTGTGCAAAAGTTGAATACCACATAAGAAGTAAAGCCCCAAGTGCCACTAAAATAATTACAATTCTATTAGTTGTTTTCTTAGACATTTTAATATGACGGTCTTTTGCATCTGTAATTTCATCCGCATGAGGCTCCCATAATTCTAATACTTCAATCTCTTCATCCTTATTATCTTTTTGTTCATCATTAAGATTAAATTTATCATCCATATTAAATTTATTATCCATAAAATCATCCCTTACGCCTACTCTAAACTTAGTATATCATAAAGAGCCTCTTTAAGCAATAAATAAGAAAAAAAGACAAACAAATTTTTTACTAAGTAAAATAAATTCATAATAAATTCAAAAATAAAACATAAAATTTACTAAAGGAGGAACTATGAAATACTTAAAAAAATTATCTTTAAACATTTTATATACAATTATACTTTTTATAACCCTATCTTTATTATTAACTGCTTTCAACTATTTTAACATTATAAATTATCAAACCCTTGCCATCTGTAAAATAATTATTCCTATTTTATCCTTATTTTTTGCTGGTCTTCTCATGGGTAAAAAAGCCACTAAAAATGGATGGTTAGAAGGCTTAAAAATAAGCCTTATCATTATTGCTATCATGATAATCTTTACCATCATCGCCAAAAGTTTTACCCCAAAAATATTAACCTTCTTTCTGATTTTAATTCTCTCAGGTATCTTTGGCAGTATAATCGGCATAAATAAAAATAATTAAACCTCGCCCTAAAAAGCGAGATTTTTTTAACCTAAATATTTTTTCAAAAACTCATCTTTATATTCCAAAAATCTATCTTCCTTGATAGCCTCTCTCATCTGTTCCATCATCCTAATCAAAAAACGAATATTATGAATTGAAAGAAGACGACCACCAAGTCCTTCATTAGCCACAAATAAATGTCTAATATAAGCTTTCGTATAGTGATGGCACGTATAACAATCACAGTCATCAATCGGTGTAAAATCTTCCTTATACTTGGCATTTCGCAAATTAATTTTACCATAGTAAGTAAAAGCATTCGCATGTCTTGCTATCCTCGTTGGTAAAACACAGTCAAACATATCAATCCCACGTTCAACCCCTTCAAGTAAGTCGGTAGGCTCACCAACACCCATTAAATAACGTGGCTTATCCAAAGGCAAATACTTAATCGCATCATCGATCATCTTATACATTGTCGGCTTATCCTCACCAACCGAAGTGCCACCAATTGAATACCCATCAAAACCTAATTTAACCGTCTCCTCTGCACTAAACTTTCGCAAATCAGCATATTCACCGCCCTGTACAATACCAAATAAAGACTGATTTTCATTTTTAAAAGCTTCCTTACCTCTTTTAGCCCATCTGAGCGTCCTCTCAGTACTTTTCTTCGCATACTCATAAGTAGCCGGATAAGGAATACACTCATCAAAACTCATCGCAATATCACTATCAAGTTTATTTTGAATTTCCATTGAAAGCTCAGGTGTTAAAAAAAGTGGTCTACCGTCGATATGACTTTTAAAATGAACCCCTTCCTCCGTAATATCCTTCTCTTTATTCTTAGCCAGTGAAAAAACTTGAAAGCCTCCACTATCCGTCAAAATAGGACCATCATAATTCATAAACTTGTGAAGTCCCCCAGCCTTTGCCACCACATCAGCACCCGGTCTAAGCCATAAATGATAAGTATTAGAAAGTATCACTGCACTGTGGACAGCCTTAAGTTCTTCTGGCGTCAGCATCTTCACATTAGCCAAAGTCCCCACCGGCATAAACATCGGCGTTTCAAATGTACCATGATTAGTAATTAATTTACCATATCTAGCCTTACCATCATTTTTTATAAGTTCATATTTTATCTTCATTTATGTCTCTCCTTCACTTTAAAACTAGATAAATAAATATTCATATCTCCCTTTTCTAACTTATGATATCCATTTTCTAATAAATCATTTAAAATAACTTTTCCTCTTTCATCTTTCTTTAAAATATTAGCTGGAAAATCTTCGAAAACGATCGATATCTCATTAGCCTTTAAAAACTGGCTATAAGTAGGATCAATCAAATACTCATTATCCGCAATTAAATAATAATGATCATAGCCTTTATCTATATTATACATCTCCACAGGTATCTCTAACATCTCTAAATCAGCCTTAATATTATTAGCAAAATAAAAACAAAGTCCATCTAAACTACTAACTCTATCTTCTACCTCACTTAAATTATTAAAAATAACAAATCTAATCATCTCTTCCATATAATTATCATACTTTAAAACCATATAAAAATCAATGCTTACATATACTTTTGCATTGATTTCATCATCTGATTAACTTGTTTTTGACTAGGTGTTCTGCCCATACCAGACATCATCGCCTTAATCATTTTCTCATTAATTGGTGGATTTTCTTTAAGTTGTTTCTTCATAACTTTTTTGGCTATCAAAAACCCAATAATAACACCAACTATCAAACCACCAATAACTTTTAATAAATCTAATAAAAATGCTCCAATATCCATTTTATCTGCCTCCAATAACATTTTACTAAAAAAAACCGTTATTAGCAAGCAATATCCAAATATTTAAGCATTTACCATAACATTTACGCCATCATCTTGGGTATGACTGCTTACCATTGTATTTTCCGATGCACTAACATAACTTACTCCTAAAACCATTACAACTAAAGCAATAACTGCCTTACATTTTAAAAATTCCATATTTCATACCTCCCTTTGACACCTTAATCATATCACGAACAAACATTCGTGTCAATACCATTTTCAAACAAATGTTTGACTAAAATAAAATCTTGTGTTAAAATGTGTATATAATATGTTTAGGAGGAAAAAAATGGAAAAATTAACCCGTAGACAAACCGATGTTTTAAATTATGTCAAATCATATATTGTATCTCATGGCTATCCACCAACCGTAAGAGAAATAGGCAAAGCCCTAGATATTTCATCCCCTGCCACTATTCATGCTCATCTAAATAATTTAGAAAAAAAAGGCTTTATAAAAAAAGAAAACTCTAAAAATAGAGCTATCGAACTTCTTGTAAAAAATGAATTTGAACCCGAAAACGAATTAGTCGCCGAAGTCCCATTACTAGGTAAAATAACCGCTGGCTCGCCTATCGAAGCTATCGAAATGCCTGACGAATACTTCGCCTTACCTTCATACCTATTACCTAAAGGTAAAGAAGTTTTCACCTTAAAAGTTGATGGTACCAGTATGATAAACGCCGGCATTTTAGATGGTGACATCGTCATCGTTGAAAGACGAAATAGTGCTAGAAACGGTGAAATAGTCGTTGCCATGACTGATGAAAATGAAGTAACTCTTAAAACTTTTTACAAAGAAAATGGTCACTTTAGACTTCAACCAGAAAACGACACAATGGACCCTATCATTTTAGAAAACGTCACTATACTAGGTAAAGCAATTGGTTTATATAGAAAAATATAAAACATGTGAAACAAAACACATGTTTTTAGTTATTTTTCTTTAAAACTTTTGATTTTTGACGATTATCCCAAATAACAATATTACAAGATTTTGATAAAACCTTCGATGACATTATCTGTTCAATTGGTAAATAAGCCGCCCTAACTTTACGTTCGCGCTTAATAATCTCTGCAATAGCATATTTTAAAGATAAAACATCAGCCTCTTTAACATGACATAAAAAATAATACATATACTCGATATCTCCAGCTTTGATTACCTCATCTTCTAATCTAAGTACATCCGCCTCTTCAAAATTTCGGGCAAATAAATACATATAACAAGCATTTCCACTAGAAATTATTGCCTCTTCCATCTTTTTAATATTAACCCCTTTGACATCTTTAGCTAAATGATACATATAAAAAACATCGTCAGACGCAATAATCGCATCCTCTATTTTAGAATAATCTTCAAGCTTAACATTACAGGCAAACTCATACATATATCTAGGCACACCACTGAGTATAATAATATTTTCATACTTACTTATATCACCGCTCTTCAAAGCTCCATAAATAAGTAAAGCTCCATTTTTTGAAATATTTTTATCTATCTTAAAATTATCCATCTTAATCCTCCTAACAACAATTATCTATTATAACACTATTTTTTAAACATAAACCAAAAAATAACATATTCACAAAATATGTTACTTCCTATAATAAGTACTAGACATCCTATACTCGCCATCTTCTAAAACTAAAGCTATCACATTACCAGATACATCCAAAACCTCTTTTTTAGAAGCATCAGTCCAATTAATACCATCAAAACTATATTTATAGCTGTAATTATCACCATCTGGATACTCAATTATTAAACCATCCCCATCTTTAAATTGAATACCATCTATAACCTTAATAAGCCTTTTTTTAGTAACCTCATTTCCCCTTCCATCAGTTGCCTTACACTCTATAACGTAATTACCAACCTCTGCTTTCAAAGTATTCTCACATCTAAAACTAACCTCACCAGAATTATCTGTCGCTATAACTCCATCAGATACATCATAACTAAAAACCTCATCAGTTGTAATTGTCACTGCCGAAGGAACCACCAAACGTGGTTTTTTATTATCCGTAACAATAACCACTCTTTTAAGCTCTTCTAACTCACCTCCATAAGAAGCTTCGTATTTGACCATATAATTTCCTACCTTCGTCGTATCAATCGAACTAACCTGCCTGTCATCTAAATAATAAGATATAGAAATCAAAGGTGAAACTTTTTTACCATCAAAATAAGCCACCGCCTTCATCTCTTCGTACTTATCATTTATTCCCACATAAGTAATAAAATTACCATTTAATACTAATCTAAGACCATCTTTTGAAACATTTTCATTTTGAACAATTTCCTTAGCCTCTGGCCTATTTAAATAATCAATAATTCTATTTCCAATAAACAAAATAATCAAAAAAATAGTAATCAACGTAACTAGACCTACTAACCGTGCCTTTCTCATAAAATCAGTCCTTATTCATATTAGCAATCGTGCAGCTATCCGCATCGTTAATATTTTCATTAATCACAATCTCTTTAGATGAAGCTCCTTTTACCACGCAAATATGCGCACTATCACTCCATAAAGCAAGCTTCACCTTACCATTTTCATCAATCTCAAACTCTCCCGCATCTGGAAGTTCACCATCCGTTTTAAGTAAATTCTTAACATCATCTGAACTAGTCTTATAATTAACTAATAAAGTAGGACTTTCATTTAAAGCTTGCTTCTCAGCTTGATAAGTACCAGCTGCCACAACAAGTCCATGCGCTGAATTAATAAAAGCCTTTTCCCTAGACGACTGAATAACATCTATCACAATTGGCGCTGTTACCACTGCCACAATCGCAATAATCGCAATAACTGCCAGTAACTCCGCTAAAGTAAAACCTTTTTTCATATTACTGAGCCTCCTCAACACTATAAACAAACTCCGTCTCACCAACTTTTTCAACGCAAACCTGCGTTAACTGTGAAAAATCTTCATTTGTCTTTGGGTTTTTAATATCAACAGGTAAATAACCATTACTCTTTAAACTCTCAAGACTTTGGCATGCCCTATCCCCAACATTAGAAGGCATCTCCTCTAAGTGCTGCGTATAATAATCTTCTCCACCTTTTTTTATCTGTTCGATTTGCGTTTCATATAAATCTTCTCGGCCACTATCTAAAGAACGGTTAATCGCCGGCACAGTAATAAGTGCAATAACTCCAAGTATCGCAATAACTCCAAGTAATTCTGCTAAAGTAAAACCACCATTTCTCATATCATCACCTATCATAATTATACAACATTTTTATTTCTAAACAAAATAAAAAGTAACTATTTTTCATAATTACTTTACTCATTAACTTCAAAATCTTCTAATTTTCCATTTTCTGAAACTATTTTATTAACCTTAGTTTCAATATTTTTAAGCTCCGCATCACACTCTTTAACAAGTTTCATAGCCTCCGTATATTTCTTAATTGACTCATCTAAAGATACCTCGCCATTTTCTAAAACTTCAATAATGCTTTCTAATTCTGCAATCTTCTCTTCAAATTTTTTCTCTTTTGCCATTATTTATCCTCCTTAACTTCCAATACTTTAGCGTTTAAATTTCCATCACTTAATCTAATACTAATCATGTCATCTTCTTTAACCTTCAAAACACTCTTTAATGCTTGATCGTTCAAATATGTAATACTATATCCTCTAGATAAAATATTTAAAGGATTCAAAAGATTAAGCTTATCAATAATATTCTTAACCATTAAAACCTCATCTTTATAAAGTAAATAAGGATTAGTAAGTACATAACTTTTCTTTATTTTATCAAGTTCATTTTTAAAACACTGAACCTTACTAATCATTAATTCATTTAACTTGTCATTTATCAAAGATAAACTCTGCTTTTTATTTTCAAACATAATCTGCGGATTTTTTAAAACAAATGAATTTTTAACCGACTCCAAATATAATTTCAAATAATTAACTTTCTTATAAATAGCCTCATTAAGCCTAACTTTAAATTGGGCAATATGCTTTTGTAAATCAGCCATATTTGGAACTGCAAGTTCAGCCGCTGCTGTCGGCGTTGGCGCTCTTAAATCAGCCACAAAATCAGCAATCGTAAAATCAACCTCATGACCAACCGCACTTATAACCGGAACCTTTGAATTATATATAGCTCTAGCCACTACCTCTTCATTAAATGGCCATAAATCTTCGATAGAGCCACCGCCACGACCAACAATCAAAACATCTAAATCATAATCCTGCGCCCTTTCAATATTGCGTACAATATCATCCTTCGCATTTTCTCCCTGCACTAAAGTCGGAAATAAAATCGTCTCACAAATTGGAAACCTTCTTTTAATCGTCGTCATAATATCGCGAATAGCCGCTCCAGTACTAGCCGTCACAATTCCAACCCGTTTAGGAACACTAGGTATTTTTCGCTTATATGAAGCCTCAAATAAACCTTCTGCTTGCAATTTCTTCTTAAGCTGTTCAAAAGCAATATATAAATTACCAACACCATCTTCCAGCATTTCATCGACATATATCTGATAACTTCCCATTGCCTCATAAATACTAATGCGTCCACTCACCAAAACCTTCATACCATCCAAAGGTTTAAAAAGCACCTTACTCGCATTACTCCTAAACATAATCGCATTAATCTTACTGCCTTCATCTTTCAAAGAAAAATAAAAATGCCCTGAAGTATGCGCCTTAAAATTAGAAATTTCCCCTTTTAAAAATACCGTTTGTAAATTTTCATCAACATCCAGTTTAGCTTTTAAATATCTTGTAATCGCACTAACTGTTAAATACTTCTCGTTCAACTACTGCACCTTCTCATGATAAATCTTGTCCAAAACTCCATTTATCATCTTTCTAACACTGTCATCACTATATTTTTTAGCAAGTTCGACCGCTTCATTAATAGCTACAACATCTGGTGTATCCGTATATAAAAGTTCAAAAATTCCCATTCTAAGTATCGCCATATCAGTATTTCCAAGCCTATCAATTGTCCAGCCATCTAAATATTTATTTGCCAGTTTATCTAATTCATTTTTATAAGTCAAAACCCCATACACAATTTCTTTAATATATTCATTATCAACCTTTGATACACCCATAATAACATCATCAGGATCATAACTTATATGAGCCTTATCATAAACTATCATTTGATATAAAATTGTCATACATTTTAATCTTAATTCACTTCTATTTTCTGCCATATCATAAGTAGCAGGCTAAAAACCTACTATCCTCCTCTCCAAAATCTATAACTAATTATATCATACGCCAAAGATAAAGAGCAATAATATTTTACTTTCTGTGCGCATACTCTTCTTTAACCTCATCATTACTAATTCCAAACCTTTTTAAAAAGTTATTACCAGATAAAATCAAATAATTAAACCCTTTATGGTCTAAAGTCACCTTATTAAAAATCAAATAATTCAAACGCGCATAACTAAGTTCAGCTCCTTGAATTAAATAAGAAGGCCTTTTTAATATCTCTCTTTCTAAAGAAACATCCATCAAAATATCTATTTTTTTATTCAAAGTACTAATCGAATAACTATATACATTTGGCAATTTTAAAGTAATAAAAATAGTCTCCTCAGCGGAATATCCCTTACTTAAAAAACAATTAAAAGTCTCTTTTATATTCTCTAAACTTAACGTATAAATAGCTGGATTAACACCTGTAACTATATTAATCTCATCTTCACTATATCCAAACTCTTTTAAACACTGTCTTTTACTTTCCATCCTCGAAATATTCATCACAATAATATTTGAATTTCGGTAAATCATCTTAGCTAATCTATCAGTATCATAACCTTTTGAAAGTAAATAATCATAATTTTTCTTTAAAAGCTCCAAACTACAAGTATAAATCATCGGCGAATCTTTAATTATTTTATTAATTTCCTTATCATTAAACCCTAAATCCTTAAAGAAATTCCTTTTATCATTAATTGCATCTACAGATAAACTAAATAAACTAGGAAGCATCACCGTAAATTTATGAACCATACTATTAGAATAACCATAACCTTTTAAAAGCTCTAACTTACTTAAAATAAGACCCTCGCTAATAGTTAGTAAAGCAGGTAAAATAATAACCATATTTTTCACTTCAGCCTCGCGATATCCAAGTAACTTCAAAAAGCTAAAACGTTCATTTAACGTTTCAGCTGGATAATTAAACAAAGTTGGATTTAAAGTAGTCATTAAAATAATTTGTTTATTATCATATCCTCTACCTTTTAAATAATTAAAAGTTTTAACAACTTTCTTCTCTAAAGTTTCTCTAGCAAGCCTTTTAACCGCATGACTATTAATAATTTTCTCTTGAGCACGCTTATCATACCCTAAATTACTTAGTACATCTGACATAAAATCAACTCCTTAAATAATCTTTAAGCGAAAAGAAATACCAAAAATGTACATAAAAATATAAAATGATAAAAACCGTCCATCCCAAAATTGGGATAATTAAACTAACTATCCAAACATAAGGTGGCAAATATATCTCCTCACCCGGAACCTTAAGTCTCGCACTAACTAAACAGCCCATTTTAACCGAAAAAACCAAAAACATAACAAATGCCGGAAAAATACCAAGTATAAAACCTAAAACCCAGTAATACCAACGATGATACCAAGCATCTTTGTCATACAAATCTAATTTATACGCAATATAAAATGTGAAAAGGCCTAAAGTTATAACATTTAAAATTAAATAAATCCAAAAATATCTCTTTTTAAGCTTTACCATAAAAATCTCCTTTGAGGGGTCAAAAAAAAGATAAAACGAATTATCTTATTGGCAAGTTCCCTCGCCTGGCTTAGACCCTTCGACATATTCTTTATCGATAAGTTTGCAAGATGTTTTTGTCATAGAGTCTTGAAGATAGCCCCCCAATAGTTTGACTAAACTAACGACTACTACACTAATAACCGCTATGATTAGTAAATATTCTACTAGGGCTTGACCTTTATTATTTAATTTCATAACACCCTCCACAAAAATATCATAACTTACATCAATTATAATTTTTTTTGGAAGAAAAATCAACCCCATTAGCAAAAAACAAACAAATTTAAAGACAAAAAAATAAAAATGTGTTAAGATAAATTAGGTGAGAAAAATGAAAGTAATCGAAGCCAAAACCTTTATTCAAAAACTTAAAGGCCTTATGTTTCAAAAAGATTTCAATTATATATTAAAATTTAAAACCAATGGTATTCATACTTTTTTTATGAAAACCAATATTGACGTTATTTTAACAGATAAAAATCATAAAATTTTATACATTTATAAAAATTTAAAACCAAATAAAATAATATTACCTAAAAAAAATGTTAAATACACCTACGAAATGCCCATAAATTATCTAAACAAAACAAAAATCGGAGATTATTTCAATCCCTGATTTTTTTTAAGAACTTACGACATATGGATCAGATTGTGTTCCACTTCCAGTCAAAGTAATTTCAGAACTTAAATATAAGACTGGGCGAACCGCAGTGTTCGTATCATCCGCACCGTAGTAGTCGTGGATGCTGCCACTCTCAACACAGAACACAGTGTAAGAGTTGTCAGAATTAGGTGACAAAGTCCACCAATAGTCATTTATATACATCCAAGTTGTATTTTTACACTTATTATAATTATCATCGTTTAAATTAAATGAACCACATTCACTTTTATTGCTATTTGTTCTGATATATTCACTTACTGTAGGTAAAGCTACTTTCCCGTTCAATTTTATTCCGTTTTCATTATTTATTTGTTGAGCTAAATCATTATTATCATTTGTTATTGTACCGATACTCCAGTCTTTTGCTACAATCTGACTTTTAGCAGTGACATTTAACCCATTATAATATGTCCCATTTAAGTATGTATTTAAACTTGCTGGTCTGGCCCAATTACTAATATTAGAACTATCCCACGCCATCCTTTCTATATATGCTTGTCTCATTATTTTTATTGTCCCATCACACTCAACTGAGATTATTCTCCATCCAGCAGTTTCATTATTAAAAGTGACATAATTATTTGGATTAGCTCCTGTAAAGAAATAACGACACTCATAAGGGTCTTTCTCTAAATCTGCATCTTCAATTACTTGATCACCAGCACTTGGAAAACACACTCCATATAATTCATCGATAGCTCCTTGCACATTGGTACTTGAAAGACCACTTTCTTTATTATCATATGTAACATCATTAGATGGAAAATATGTCTCCGCATATACAGCAACTATTCCTACTGACACAAAACCAAGTATAAAACCAATCAAATATTTTTTCATAAATTCTTTTGCTTTTTTTTCATTTCTGACACCTCTCTATCTTATCCAATATCAAGATATCACAAAAAAAAAAAAAAAAAAAAAATAAAAAAAAAAACAAGTAATATTTTAGATAGATAATCACTCGTTTTTTAGACCAATTTTACACTTAAACCAAAATAAATTTAGAACAAAATTAGTGCTAAACACTAATTATTCAGGATAAACACTCACCTGTTTACGGTCACGTCCTAAACGTTCAAATTTAACACGGCCAGCAATTTTAGCAAATAAAGTATCGTCTTTACCAATTCCTACATTAACACCAGGATAAATTCTTGTACCTCTTTGACGATATAAAATAGAACCACCTGATACAACTTCGCCATCAGCCGCTTTTGCTCCTAATCTTTTAGATTCAGAATCACGTCCATTTTTAGTAGAACCTTGTCCTTTTTTGTGGGCAAATAACTGAATATTTAACTTCAATAATTCCATAAACTACACCTCCTCGTATATTTTTATGTTTTTATTATATTTCTTCTCTAATTCCTTAAGTAAACTAACCATATTTAATATAAGCAAATTTGTCTCACGGCTCTCACTCAAAATATCTAATGACATACCCTCATCAGAAATCTTGTATTTAATTGCCTTATCATTTAACCTTAAAATACCATTAATACTAGTTATAACAATCGAACTTACCGCCGCACAGACAATATCCTTGCCATAATCATCAAACATCGCATGACCATTAATATCAATATGATTATGTCTAATATAAACTTTAATCATTAAGCAACTAACTTTGTAATTTCAACTTTAGTATATGGTTGACGATGACCTTGAGTGCGACGATATTTTTTCTTTTGTTTATATTTATAAACTTTAATCTTCTTACCTTTACCATGTTTTAAAACTTTAGCCTCTACTTTAGCTCCCTCAACATAAGGATTACCTAAAGTACCACCAATCATTAATACATGATCAAAAGTAACTTTACTATCCGCAGCTGCGTCTAACTTTTCCGTATATAAAACGCTGCCTTCTTCAACATAATATTGTTTTCCGCCAGTTTCAATAACTGCTTTCATACTTTCTACCTCCTTTTTCCTAAGACTCGCCATTAAGGTAAAGTAAAACTTTTTTTAACCTTTTTTGTGCGGTTGTAGATGGAGATCTACACATTTACAAATTTTATCACAATCTTCCTTTAAAGTCAAACCTTTTTGAAAGCCTATCACCTTCAGATATATACTTTTTACCATCAAAAAACAAATGACCATAATCTCTTCTCATAACCCGCATATCCATCGAACTAATCTTCATCCTTTTTTTAAAATGATATCTCTTTAAATATCTCTCAAGTAAAAACCGGTTAAATAAACTTTCATGCTCTTTAATTTCTTTTATAACCCGCATAATTAAAAATAAACAAATTAAAAATAATATCAAACTAAAATTAGCTTCCATAATCAAAATTAAAACACTTAAAATAGATATCAAAATCATCCATAAATGACTGCATTTAAAACTAACTACCTTATTAAAAAGCAAACTCAGTATCTTAGAGCCGTCCAAAGGAAATATCGGTAGTAAATTAAACCCTAAGATAATTAAACTATAATAAACAAAATCATCCACCCTAAAAAAATAATAAACTATCAAAGTAAAAACAATTTGAAAAATTGGGCCCATTATTACAATCAAAAACTCTTCCTTAATTGGCCTATTCAAATCCTCATGAAAAATAGTTATTCCACCAAAAGGAAGTATCAAAACCTTCTCTATCTTCCACCTAAATAAAATCCCCATCAAAATATGTCCAAGCTCATGCACAGTAATAATCAAACTAAACCAAACAAACCCCTTAAAATGCCCAGTAAACGCAGAAGCCAAAGCCGAGATATAATAAAAAAGGTGAATTTTAAATATATTTCTTATAATCTAAAATCTCCCCTTCTTTTGTAAAAACCAAATATAATTTAGACCCATCAGCTTCACCTAAAATATCGCCAGCCTTTAAATAATCATACATACTAACCTTTATCTCCTTAATATTCGCATACCATACCTCAACCCCATCTCCTTGCTGAACAACCACCGTATTTCCGTAACCTTCCTTCTCACCAGTAAATACCACTATTCCACTTTTAATAATCGGTATCACATAATTTTCCGAAACCTTAAGCGAAACCCCATCTTTATATGGATCGCTTTCCTCGTATTCTATTTTAGACGCTGAAACAAGCGAAGTCTGCTCACTTCCAGTAAGTGGTAAAGAAGAGCCAAATAACTTCTCATAAACCGTATTTACCTCTCCAAAACTAAAATTATTCTTAAAAACATATTTGTATAAATTTTCTCTTAAACTAGGACTTCCTTTAAGCGCAATCAAAACCCCTAAAAGTATAATAACACACACCAAAAACTTACTAAAAACTTTGCTTAAAAAACTAACTTTTCGAAAAACTTTCTTCGCCATAATATCACCTATAATATCCTATTATAAAAAAAACAAATTAGAACCTCTCTTAGGCAAAAGCATATATTAAATTAGGTGATTTATATGAATATTTTAGATATTCTAAATATAACTAACGGTACTTTAATAAACAAAATTAATTTAAACACCAAAATAAATAAATTCAAAATAAATAGTAAAGAAATAAATAAAGGTGACTGTTACATCGCCTTAACCCTTTCCAAAGATGGACATAACTTCATTAAAGAAGCCATAACTAATGGCGCTAGTTTAATAATCGTAAGTAAAAAAGTATTCTATAACATCCCCACCATTTTGGTTCAAAACACCACTAAAACCTTAGGCCAAATTGCCAAAACATTAAGAAAAAAATATAACCCTAAAGTAATTGCCATCACTGGCAGCGTAGGAAAAACCACCACTAGAGAACTTATTTATACCGTTTTAAGCACTAAATATAAATGCCTTCCAAGCGAAAAAAACTATAATAACCATATCGGCGTTCCCCTCACCATCTTCAATTTAAACCTTAAAGATGAAATTGCCATCGTCGAAATGGGCATGAACCACCTAAACGAAATCAAATACCTCTCAGACATGATAACCCCAGATATCGCCGTAATCACCAATATCGGCACTTCCCACATTGGTAATCTTGGCAGTAAAGAAAACATCCTAAAAGCCAAACTCGAAATAAAACATGGTTTAACTGGGCCTCTTTTTGTAAATGGTGATGATAAAATGCTTAAAAACCAAAACGCTTATAAAAGTGGTTTTGATGAACATAATGACTTAAAAGCCTATGACCTGTCATCATCATTAACCCAATCATCATTTAAAATAAACTTAAATAATAAACCATATCAAATAAACATAAACCTTCCAAAACATTTAATTAATAACGTCCTAATCGCTATCCATATCGGCTTATACTTAAATGTTGATATAAATGATATCATAGAAGCCCTAAAAAAATATAAGCCATATAATATGCGCATGAATATTCTCCAAGATAAACATGGTAACACCATTATAAATGATTGCTATAACTCATCTTTAGAATCTCTAAAAGGCGTCTTAAACCTTCTCGAAAAAGAAAATCAAAAAAAACTCCTAATCTTAGGCGACATTAACGAACTAGGCACCTATACTACAAAAATTCATAACCAAATTCCAAACCTTTTAGATAAAATAAATAATAAACAAGTAATCTTAATCGGTAAAAACATGCAAAAAGTAAACTATAAAAACGCTTTACATTTTCTAAATTATAAAAAAACCTTAAATTATCTAAAAAAAGAAAAAATAAAAGATACCTTAATATTAATTAAAGCATCTAGAAGTTTAAAATTAGAAAAAATCACTAACTATCTAATTAATCAAAATACCTGCGCCTCTTCGGAACCTTCTTAATAACCACAAACATTATCATCCCGTAAAGTAAATTCAAAATAAGCGATTTTAAAATACTATATCCTAAAGCCACGATTTCAAAATGTATACTGTTGATAAACACCAAAAGTCCATAAGTAATAACCCTATAAAAAACAATACTTAAAGCAAGTATAATCAAAGCATTAATAAAATTATCACTTAAAACCAAATTAAGCCTTATAATTATAAAAGCCATAAAGCAAAAAATAATCGCATGAAAAATAATCGTATCCGTATAAATCAAATCATATGCTAAACCAGTAAAAAAGGCATACTTATAATAATCTGCACTATTTTCAAAAAAAGGACAAATCATAATCAAAGCTACTAAAGTAAATAAAGGAGCCAAATATCCATTAATCGTCACAAAATTAGAAATAACTCCCTCAAGTAAAAAAGAAACTATTAAAATAATAACTTTCATTAGTTACTCACCCTTTTTAATACCGTCACATAATCTAAATCATCAAAATTAACCGAAGCTTCCACCTCAGCAACCTTCGATAAATCAAAATTATCCGTCGTCACCTTTTTTACCTTGCCAATCATAAGACCACTAGGAAATACCGTTCCCATACCAGTTGTCACCACATCGGCCCCTTCAGTAATCTCCTCATTTTCACTAATACCCTCAACCGTATAAGTATTAGTCTTTGAATCATACATCGAAATAAGCCCGTAAACATAATCATCTTTCGTCTTTATCTTCACACTTATCTTATCGCTCATATGGTCATTAGAAAGTAACTGTACTGTACTAGAATAATTACTAACCTTTGTAATCTTCCCAATAAGTCCCTTTGGTGTAACCACTGCCATATCCTTTTCAATGCCATTTTTAAGGCCCTTATCAATCGTAACCTCCTCGTACCAATAACCAATATTTCTCGATACCACTGTCGCATTGAGAAAAACCTTATCACTTAAAACCGTATTAAGCTCCAAAGTATCTTTTAATTTATCAATTTCACTGCGCAAATTATCATTTTGCGAAACTACTGAATCAATTTGTTCTTCTTTATTTTTTAATTCCTTATATTTCTCATATACATTATCTTTTTCAATCATTTCCTCTATACTATCATGTACAAAATTAAATGGTGCGGAAACAACTTTTAAAACCACTGTCCCAATATCCTTTGCCACCTTCTCAATAGGGTTCAAATCCCGATCCTTCTGCAAAGATACCGCCAACACCACTAAAACTAAAGCAATAGCTATAACTACCAATATAAATAAATATCTCTTGTCAAAACCTCTTTTTTTATACATAGCTATCACCCATTAAAATTATAATACATTTTGAAAATAAAACCAACTATATTTCTCCATTTTCTAAAAAACTATAGTACTTATCATCTCCAATAATAATATGGTCATCTAATCTAATTCCCATAATAAGCCCCACTTCTCTAATCCTAATTGTCATATTAATATCTTCTTTACTCGGTTTCACATCACCGCTTGGATGATTATGCACACAAATAATCGAAGACGCATTAAGTAAATAAGCCTCTTTAAAAATATCACGCGGATGAACCAAACTATAATTAGCCGTTCCCATAAATAATAATTTCTCTTCAATCACCTTTTTACCCGCATCTAAATATATACAATAAAACTGTTCCTGCGAACCATTAATTTTATCTTTATAAAACTCAAATACCTTATCCGACCGGTTAAGCCTAACTTTCTTTAAAGAAACAATCTTTCTATTCATCCTTCGGCTTATCTCACTCATAGCTACTAAAGTGCAGGCCTTCGCCTCACCTATCCCTTTAAACTTCTTAAGCTCGTGAAAATTTATATTTTTTAAATTCTCTATTCCTCCAAAAACACTTAAAATATAAATTGCAAGCTCCTTAGCTGACATCCCCTTAACACCCGTCTTCAAAATAATAGATAGTAACTCCTCATCACTTAAATTCTCTACTCCATAATTAATTAATCGCTCTCTTGGTCTTTCCAATAACGGTATTTCCTTTATTTTAATGCTCATTTAACCAACTCCTCATATTTTGCTAAAATCTGATTACAAATCACTTTTATCGACTCACTATCATCTGTCTTTGAAAGTAACTCATCATATTGCCTCAAAACATCAGTAAACTCCCCATTATCCGTAATTTTATCTTTCAAAAAAGTATCATAACCCAAAGATTTATAATAATTTTGAATTTTCAAAGCATTATCTTTACTAGTCGTAATTCCAATATAAGTATAATAACTATTATCCTCAACATTATATATATAATGAGTAAAATCTTTCATCCCATCCTTCATACTATCCATATCTGAATAAACTCCTCTTTGAATATAATATAAAGTCTCAGCCTCACTTGAAACAGCTAAAGCTGGCATATTTTCATATTGCCTTATAATAAAATAAGCCATAAAAACTCCTAAAACTAAAGATACCGAAATTGGAAATAAATATTTCTTCATAATATCACCTACCATAACTTTAAAATAAATAACTTATTTTTTTTGTCACCTAAAGTCACCTTCATAATATATATACGATTTTTTTAATTAAAATCCTTTTTTTTACTAAAATTATTTTTCAATTAATCAATAAATTGTTATAATAAAAATAGAGGTGAAAACATGTCTTATAAATTAGATAAAAAGAAATCAAATAAATTTAGCAAATTTTTAATCGCATCTGGAATTGCCGTAGCCTTAATTGGTCAAGGATATGCTGGTATTACCATTTTTAGTCAATTAGAAGGTGTTAAAACAAATGACACCATCATAACCCAAGTCATCACCGATAAACAAGCAGACACTAAAGCCCAAGAAAATAATAATAATAATATAGACCAAGATATAAACCAAGAAGAATATATCCCCAAATATGATATTAACGAATTACAACAGCAATATCCAAATGCTTGGGGCATCTTAGAAAAACCAAACGGTACAGCTTTTCCAATTGCCACCACCAATTCTAGAGAAGAAGAAGACTACTATCTTACACACACCTTAGATGGTAACTATAGTAGCTCTGGAACCGTTTTCTTAGACCATCAAAACGATAAAGACATGAACAACCAAGTCAGCCGTATTTGGGGACATAATCTACTTGGTGAAAACATGTTTGGTGATTTAACTGAATATCAAAATCAAGGTCAAAACTTTTATGATCAAAATAAAACATATACTCTTTATACTGCTAAAGGTGTATATCAATTAGACGTATTTGCCGCCCTAGAAGAAGACGGAACTACTCAAGAATTTGACTATAATAACCAAGATGCTTTTCTCGAAGATATGTATAATAATATAAACGCATCTAATTTTACTTCAGATGTAACCATCGAACCAGATAACCAAGTCATTATTTTAGAATGCTGTCCAGATAGAGGAAGTGCCTTTTCCGGAAATAATCGGTTTGCTGTTTATACCAAAATAACCCCAATCTACGAATACGATTTATCACAAAATAAAACCTTATAAAACTAACCAAATTTTATAAGGTTTTTATTAACTCTATTTTCATTTTAAAATACTACTTTAATAACCACTCTATTATATTAATAACCTTTATTCCATTAAAATCATTATTAATAGGTTTATCCATTGTAAGTATTATCTTTTCATAATTATCATTAATACTCTCCAAACTTCTAAGTTCTCTTTTTTTAACATCATCATTTACTAAAGATTGGGTTACCTGATAATACTTTATTTCATTAGGACTCTCAACCACAAAATCAACTTCATAGTCGCCTGACTTACCAATGTTAACTCTATACCCACGTCTAAGCAATTCTAAATAAACCACATTTTCAAGTAAATGCCCTTCATCAATATTTCTAAACCCCAGTATTATATTTCTTATTCCAGTATCCGCAATATAGTACTTACCTAAAGTTTTCAGTAAAGATTTACTTCTTATATCAGTTCTATCAGCTTTGTACATTATATATGATTTTTCTAACATACTTAAATAATTATCTATTGTTTGATGATTTGACTTAAGAGTAATTTTATTGCTATTCAAATAATCACTTATTTTAGTCGATGATATAAAACTACCTATATTATTAGCTAAATATTTAATAATATTTTCAAGCAAAGCCATATCTTTTATATTATTTCTATCTATTATATCCTTTTTCACAATACTATTATAAATATCATTCAGATAAGACAAAACAAGCTCATCATTATCCTTTATAGATGTAATTGCCGGAAGACCTCCATACTTTAAATACTCTCTAAATTTTTCATCTAAATTATTATTATCATAGTTATTAAATTTTAAATATTCTTTAAATGATAAAGGATACATCTTTATTTCAATATACCTGCCCGATAATAATGTCGATAATTCCGATGATAAAAGATAAGCATTTGAACCAGTTATATAAATATCTATATTAAAATCAACCTTAAAAGAATTAATAGCCTTCTCCCAAAACTCTACATTTTGTACTTCATCTAATAGTAAATAAACTTTTTCATCCTTTATTCTATCCTTTACATAACTATATAAATCTTTATAATTTGTTATATTATCATACATTGCTGATTCAAAATTAATATATATAATATTTTCATTTATAATACCACTATTAAGTAAATAATCTCTAAACATCATTAAAAGAGTTGACTTTCCACTTCTCCTAACTCCTGTAATAACTTTTATAAATTCAGTATCCTTAGCATCAACTATTTTTTTTAAATAATTTTCTCTTATTATCATTTTTCAATCACCACTTTCATAATATCATAAAATAATATTTTTGTAAAGTTTTGCAAGTGCACTTGCAAAACTTCGATATTTTGACATTTTTTGCAAATAAAACAACAAAAAAGCCTTCAAAACGAAAGCTTAATAATTTCCCCTTTTTCTAAGGAAAGCTGGAATAACAGTATCTTCATCATCTAATCCGGCAATAGGAATTACATCGTCATCTTCTTTTTCCTTACTTTGATCAAAACCAGTTGCAATAACCGTTACGATAAGTTCATCCGTAAAATTCTCATTAATAACTGCACCAAATATTGTATTAATATCAGTATTAGCTGATTTTCTAATCGCTTCAACTGCCTCTTCAACTTCAAATAAAGTTAAATTTGGTCCACCAGTAACATTGATAATCGCATCAGTTGCTCCATCAATACTAGTCTCTAAAAGTGGACTAAGTACAGCTTGATTAGCCGCTTCAACCGCTCTATCTTCACCTACGCCAGCACCTATACCAATAAGCGCATTGCCACGTTTTTCCATAACAGTTTTAACATCCGCAAAATCCAAATTAATAAGTCCTGGACAAGCAATCAAATCAGAAATAGATTGTACTCCACGTCTAAGTACATTATCAACCTCTTTAAATGAATCTAAAAGTGGTGTTGATTTATCGATAATCTCTCTTAATCTATCATTTGGTACCACAATTAAAGTATCAACATGTTTCTTAAGTTCTTCAATTCCGGCCAAAGCTTGCTCCATCCTCTTTTTACCTTCAAAAGAAAATGGTTTAGTTACAATTCCAATCGTCAAAGCTCCTGAATTTTGGGCAATATCAGCGATAACTGGAGCAGCTCCAGTACCAGTTCCACCACCCATACCACAAGTGATAAATACCATATCTGCCCCTTTCAAAGCCTCTTCTAATTCACTTTTAGACTCTAAAGCTGCTTCCTTTCCAATTTGTGGATTTGCTCCAGCACCAAGTCCATGAGTAAGCTCTACACCTATTTGAATTTTATGTTCAGCCAAAGAATTATTAAGAACTTGTGAATCTGTATTTGCCACTATAAATTCTACGCCTTCTACGGATTCAGTCATTCGATTAACCGCATTACAGCCGCCGCCCCCGACACCTATTACTTTTATTTTTGCAAGTTGATCCATTTCAATTCCCATCATATTAATTTCCTCCTATTCGCCAAAAAAGTAACCAAATACTTTCCCTAGCATTGTATCATCGTTAGAATTTTCCTTTGGTGAAGAAATTTCATCCATTTCATCTTCACTAAGCATCGAATAATCCATGCCCTTTAATTTTAATGTATTTAGAAAATAAATAATATTTCCAATTACTGTACTATATTTATTATTTCTAACTCCTACTAATTTAACTGTTCCTTTACTAGCTGACGGTAATACATCTCGCACACAGTATTCAAAATCCAGCATGTTACTCATGCCACCAGTTACTATTATATACTGAATTGGCTTATTTGTTAAGTCTTTTAACTCATTTTTTGCCAAAGTAAGTATCTCATTAATTCTACTCATTACTACCTCAGAAGCTGCTCGTTGATTAATTTTAATCCTCACATTATCTGAATTAACCGTCTCATAAACATCGTGAATATTCGCATTTTTAACATGTGCCAAAGCAAACTTTTCTTTGATTTTTCTAGCCTCAGATAATTCAATCTTATACATATGTGCTAAATCATGATCAATATCATTTCCTCCAGCTCCAATTATTTTTGTACTAACTGGAATACTTTTATTATATAAAGATACCGTCGTAATTTCTGCCCCAACATTTATTATCGCACTAATACACTTATCAAGTGCCTCATTTTTAAAACAATTCATATCGCCAATACTAGATGTCGAAATATCGACAATCTCGATACCTAAACTCTCAAGTATACTGGCCACTGAATAGACATTTTTCTTCGGCGTCGTTACCATCATCGCTCTTCCAACTAACTTTTTGCCAGGAACTCCTTTAGGATCCTTCATAACCGTTTTCCCATCAATCTTAAAATCAATCGGCACCACCGTTACAAACTCCTCATTAGGACTTAAATTAGCTTTAATTCCCGCCTTATATGAATTAATCATATCATTAGAAGATATCAAACCAGAGCGCACATCACACTCACCTCTAATAAGTTTATATTCAGCCATATGATTAGGCACATTCGCAATAACTTTTTTAATTTTAATTCCAAGCATCTCTTCAATAGACCTAAAAGCCATTAATATTGACTTCGTAGCTAATTCAGGTTCAGTTATTAACCCCTTTCTTATTCCCCGTGAAGGAATAGACGTTGCCGCAAGTAAATTCAAATGCTTTTGATATAATTCACACACTGCAAGTTTAATGGAATCAGATCCAAGCTCAATACTTGCGTAAACTTGCTCCATAACATCATCCTCCTACGGTCTATCATTAATTATACTATAATTTTACCTTACTTAAAAGAAAATGTAAACCCAATTTATTTTTTTAAAGCATTTTCTTTGAAAATAATTACCCTTTAACCTCAAAATATTCACCAGAATCTAAATATAAAATTCCTTTTTTATTATCAAATTCCTTAATAATATCTAAATAATCATCTATTTTCTCAAAACTATTAAGCGTTAAATAAACTTGATTACCATCGTTCATCGTTAAGAAAAACCTTCCCTCATCCACTTCATTAGGGTCATACTTAATTTCTGAAATTCTTTTAACTATATCATAATTAACCGAAGCTATTGCTTTTAAAAACTTCTCATAAACCTTGTCAGGCACATAATTAATAACCGTTGGTACTGGAAAATTCTCTAAAACCTCCGTCTTATCCGCCAAAATGGTCTTCTGCGCCGGCAAATAATAAAATAACGGCAAATTCTCATCTATCTTTATAACCACCTTAGTTAAACTAGGTCTTTCAACCTTAACTTCCTTTATATAAGCATCCTCTTCAAGCCTGCCTTCAATCTTTGAAGATAAAGTCTTCAAACTACTAGGATAATCATCTAAACCAGCCTTTTCAATAATCTCCCAGTCACTATAAAGAACATTTCCTTTTATCACAATATTATTAATCTTCACATCCGTCAAAAAAGCCAAACCTAAAAGAATTATTGTAATTAAAGTCAAAACTAATAAAACATTTCTTACCTTTAACCTTCTTTTCTTCTTTCGGACCATAACATCACCTTTTTATTCTATAATTTCTTGTTCACACTCAAGTAAAACCCCTGTCTTCTCATAAACCGTTTTCTTTATCAAATTAATAAGTTCAATCACATCTTCGCCCTTCGCCTTGCCTAAATTAACAATAAAATTCGCATGCTTTAAAGAAACCATCGCATCTCCTACTTTAGTTCCTTTTAAACCCGCATCCTCTATCAATTTTCCAGCACTCATCAAAGGTGGGTTGCGAAAAACAGACCCCGCCGATGGATACTCAAGTGGTTGTTTTTCTCGTCTAAGTAAACTATTTGAAACCATCTTTTCCTTAATATCTAAAATATTACCTTCTTTTAATTTCAAAAACACTTCTAGACAAATAAGTTTCCTATGCTTAAAAATAGAATCGCGGTACCCCAACTTTAAATCATCTAAAGATAAATATAAAATATTATAATTTTCATCCAAAACATTAACTCCTTGAACAACCGAAGCCATCTGCTTTCCATAAGCTCCCGCATTTTGACATACCGCCCCACCAATCGTCGCCGGAATTCCAAAAGCAAACTCAAGTCCACTAAGGCCTCTTTTCATACACTCTGAAGAAAGCTTAGATAAATTGTAACCGCATCCGGCCCTAACCATCGTACCATCTATACTTAGTTTATCAAATTTTTCAAGTTTAATCAAAACCCCATCGTACTTAGAACTTATAATCAAATTAGAACCATTGCCAATAACCTTGTATTTCCCCTGTAAATTCTTTAAAAGCTCTTCCAATTCCGAAATATCATCCGGAAAATATATCGCCTTAACCACGCCAGCTAACTTATAAGTCGTATAATCTTTAATCAAAGCATTACTTATTTTTTTCATTACCACTAACTACCTTTTTCAAATTATCATATATTATACTTGCACTATCCTTAACCTGCATCTTACCTAAATTATCTTTAATTTCTGAAAGTCTTTCACTATCATTTATCAAATTATCAACACTTTCAAATAAAACCCCATTTTGTAAATCTTTCTCTTCAATCATCAAAGCCGCTTTTTTATTCACTAAATCTAAAGCGTTCAAAAACTGATGATTATTCGCCACATATGGTGATGGAATTAAAATCGTCGGCACCTTCAAAGCAATAATCTCACTTAAAGTAGATGCCCCCGCTCTTGAAACCATTAAATCAGTCTTCTTCATCACCTTCGTAAGCCCCTCGTAAAATGGAATAATCTTTACATTATCTGGATAACTGTGTTTCATAACTTCATCGTAAGAAGCCTTACCCGTTACAAATAAAATCTCATAATCCTTACCCTTAAACAAAGAAAGCTCCTTTTCTAAATACTTACTAACCCTAGAAGCCCCTAAAGACCCCATAACTATCAGTACCAACTTTTTCGATGCCGAAAGACCTAAACTAGACTTAACTAAACTAGGAACCTTTAAAGCATCCTCACTACAAGGATTACCCGTCATCACTGCTTTTCCACTAGGCATATACTTTAAAGAAGATTCAAAAGATACCCCAATTAAATCAGCGTACTTGCTTAAAAACCTGTTAGACTTACCCGGCAAAGCATTTTGTTCGTGTAAAAAAGTCTTATACCCTAACTTTTTCGCACTAATAATTACCGGCACCGTCACATAACCACCAACCCCAATAACAATATCCGGTTTAAACGAAGAAATAATCTTCCGGCACTCCTTAAAAGCCTTAAATAAACATCTCACTGTCTTAAAATTTCTAAATATTTTCTTACTAAAGCCATACATTTCAATCGATTTAAAAGGAATTCCTTTACTAGGAACAATATCCTTCTCCATCCTGTTATGCGTACCAATATATAAAAATTCACTATCTGGTTCCTTCTCTTTAATCTTATTAATGATAGCCAGCGCTGGATAAATATGTCCGCCTGTACCACCCGCACTAATTATAACTCGCATAAATTTCACATCCTTAAAATAATTATATATCATAATTATATGTGCCGCAACCATTAAAATTTATCATCTTTAATATTATATATTAAACTATTCCTATATAAACGTAAATGACTTAAAATCATACATCCAAACACCAATAAAAAACTCATCAAAAAACTTAAAATAAATACCTTATAATTCATAAATACCAAATCAATTTCAAAAAATCTATCCAAATTAACATATAAATACCTACTAATAAGTAAAATAAATGGAAAAGCGTAAAATAAACCTTTAAAACTAATTATTAAACTCTCAAGCCCTAAACATAAACTAATACCAGTATTTGTCAGTCCTAAACTTTTAATCGTCGCAAACTCCCTTTTTCTAATAACAATATTAGCTGATATCACATTAAAAATTCCAAACACAAAAATAAATGCAATAATAAGTAACCCAAGTCCCATAAAAAGTCTTAAAACTAAAATAAAATTATTTATAAATTCATATCCTTTTTTAACATTTACGTAACTCAAATCATCAAAATCATTTTTTAAAGCATAATCTAAAACCTTATCATCAAGTCCCTTTTCATCAGTCCAAATAAAAGCCCTTCCCTCGTATTTAGGACATACTAAATTAAAATCATTGTCGCTCAAATTAAGTACATAACTTCCTTCTGAAAGCATATTTTCAAAACCTAAAGGCACTTTAGACGTCAAACTAACCTCAATCTTATAATTGCCTATCTTAATATCCTTCAAATTATTAAATGGACTATAAAAATTTCTATACATCTTGTCGCCTTTCAAAGTAGTACTATCAACCCTATTAATAAGTTTATTTTCACCTAAATTAGTAATAAATAAATTACTCGTCTTTTGATAATTTCCATTATAAAACTCTTTAGGAATTAAAACAGTTTGCTCACAAGCTTTAAAAATAACCTTTTTTGAAGCCTTTAAAAAATTACTAAAATCTGAAAGCCTCTCATAATCATCCATCGAACTAATTAAAGCTATATCATACTTTGGTAAATCAACATAATCATCAAATATTCTAAACATATAACTAGTAAAACTCATAAAACTATTTAAAAGCAAAACAAAAATAAAAATACATATTACCCCACCCCTATACTTCTTTTTGCCGCGCTCATAATTAGTAATTGCATAACTTAAAATAAAATTTTTATGTATCTTCCCTTTAACTTCTCTATCAATATCATCATCCCTATAAATATCCATTACCATATACTTTCTCATCTTAAATAAAGAAAATAATGAAGAAAAAATAACAATTATGAGTAAAAATATAAACGGTATCCAAAGAAAAGGTAAATATAAACTAAACCTTAAATCACCATTAAAATATTCAAACAAAATATCATTAATAATCTTCAAAACAAAAGCATTAAAAAAAATACTAAAAAAAAGTCCTAAAATAATACCTATAAAACCACAAATAATCTCCTTTAAAAAAAATACCTTGCGGGTTTGACCTTTAGTCGCTCCAAGCGATGAAAGTAAAAATATATCCTTCTTTTTCTTAGTCAAAACCATTTGAAAACAATTATATATAATAAAAAAAACCGAAACCGCTAAAATAAAAACAATCCCTATAATTAAATTTTTAAAAAGCTCTAAATAATTATCATCACCCGTGCCATATAAAGAAAGAAGTTTATTATTATAATAAATCTCATCACATAAATTTGTATGACAAAGCTTATCTGTATACTCATAAGTTTTCGTAACATCTTTAAACTTAATAAAATATGTATTATCTTCTTCCTTTAATGAAATAATATTATCATTAAAATCAATTTGACCTTTAATTTTCACATGATAATTATTCTCTTCTAAAGCCTTTCCTATCAAATAATCTCTAAAAGAAGAAAATAAAATTCCTACACTAAAAAGTAAAATACTAGCTAGTACTACCCCAATCACAAGAGTTAAACTCTGCCTTTTATTTTTAAACAAATACCTAAAGCTTAACCTTACCATTTACCTCATCCTTTATAATTTTGCCATCGCTCATCGTTATAACCCTATCCGCCCCTTTAGCTAAACTTAAATCATGAGTTACCATTACAATTGTCTGTTTAAACCTTTTATTATAAAATCTTAATAACTTAACCACATACTTGCTATTTTTACTATCTAAATTACCCGTCGGCTCATCTGCAAATATTATTTTAGGCCTGTTTATTAAAGCCCGGCCAATCGCCACCCTTTGTTGCTGACCACCTGATAAATCATTAGGAAACATCGTCTCTTTTCCCATAAGACCTAAACTCTTAATTAAATCTAAAAACCTTTTATCACTTACCTTTCGCCCATCTAAAAGTGCTGGAAGTAAAATATTTTCTTTAACATTTAAAACCGGTATTAAATTATAAAATTGATAAACAAAACCAATATACTTTCGCCTAAATATCGTAAGTTCCTTATCTGAAAAATCATAAATATCTTGATTATTTATCATAACACGGCCATCACTTGGCTTATCAAGCCCAGCCATCAAATGAAGTAATGTACTTTTACCACTGCCACTTTTGCCAATAATAACCACAAACTCCCCCTTATTGACACTAAAACTTACATCTTTTAAAGCATAAAATTCATTATCACCAGTTTTATACTTTTTACTCAAATCCTTAACATTTAAAATTTCCAAAATTATCACCTCTACATATAAACATACGACGTAAAAAGCAAATTTCCTTCAAAAACACAAAAAAATCGGCAAAAAACCGATTTATAACTTCTTCTTCATAATTCGAAGCGCATTTAAAACCGCCAAAAGCGTCACACCAACATCCGCAAACACCGCCATCCAAATACTAGCCACTCCAAACACCGCCAAAATAAGCATCAAAAATTTAAAACTCAAAGCAAATACAATATTAAAAATCACAATTCTTTGTGTCATTTTCGCAATCTTAATTGCTGTGATAATTTTATCTAAATCATCACGCATTAAAACAATATCTGAAGCCTCAATTGCCGCATCACTGCCAACGCCGCCCATCGAAATACCTAAATCAGCTAGTTTTATAACTGGTGCATCATTAATTCCATCACCCACAAAAGCCGTCAACTTATCTTTCTTAATTTTCTCTAATATAGCCACCTTATCAGCCGGCAATAGCGAAGCATAATATTCCTTAATTCCTGTTTTAGAGGCAACTTTAGAAACCACATCTTTATTATCACCAGAAAGCATTACTATTTGATTTATACTTTCATATTTAAGCCTATCTACCAAATTTAAAGCCGAAGTTTTAATCTTATCGCCGGTAACTATATAACCAATATACTTTCCATCATAAGCAATATAAATGGTTGTTCCCAAAGTATCAACACTAGGTACACTTATTTTCTCCTGATCAAACAACTTCTCATTACCTATAATTAATTTTTTATCAAGTACCGTAGCTGTAATGCCATAACCACTAATTTCCTTGAAATTTTTGATACTTTCCTCGTCAATACTTTTATCATAAGCTTGCGTAATCGTCCTCGCAATAGGATGATTAGAATAATACTCTCCATAAGCTGCTAACTTTAATAGCTCATCTTGAGAAACTTCATTACTAACTATCTCTCGAACCTCAAACTTACCTTCCGTAATCGTTCCTGTTTTATCAAATAAAATTGCCTCTAACTTGCTTAATTTTTCTAACCCATCACTACCTTTAACTAAAATTCCTTCCTTACTAGACCTACCAATTCCACAAAAGAACCCTAAAGGTACTGATATAACAAGTGCGCAAGGACATGCTGTAACTAAAAATACTAAAGCCTTATAAAGCCAGTCGTTAAAATTACCCCCAAACATCACCGGTATTATTACTATCAAAATAGCTAATACCACCACTACCGGTGTATATATCTTTGAAAATCTCGTAATAAATTTCTCGGTATTAGTTTTCTTTTCCATAGAATTTTCCAGCATATTAATAATCTTACTAGCCGTCGAACTTGCAAAAACACTTGTCGCTTTTACCGTAATAACTCCACTTTCATTAACATAACCACTAAGTACCTTATCAAAAACTCCAGCTTCCCTTAAAACGCTCTCACCTGTCAGACTAGAAGTATCTAAAAAAGTACTCCCTTCTTGAATAATTCCATCAAGAGGCACTTTCTCACCCGGCTTAACTACAAAAATATCACCAACTTTAACTTCTCTTACATCCACCTTTTGAATTCCATTATTTTCTTTCAAATTAACATAATCACTTCTCAAATCCATAAGTTTAGTTATCGATTTCTTAGAATTAGATGTTGCCAAATCAGATAAATATTCCCCAAATTCAAAAAGTAACATAACCATAACCGCCTCTGGGTATTCACCAATTATAAAAGCGCTAATGGTAGCTATAATCATTAAAGTACTCTCGTCAAAAACTTCACCATGAAATAACTTCTTAATCCCTTCTTTAAAAACGTCAAAACTAACAACTAAATAGCTAATTACTAAAAAAGCTACATAAATACTATAATCTTTAAAAAATAAAGCCAAAACAAACAAAATAGTACTAATTATAATTTTAAATAACGTTTCATTTATCTTAATTTTCATAATTAACCTTCTCCTTCAAATGTTCGGTGCCATACTTTAAAATAATATAGATATGCTCATCACTAATACTATAATTTACCGTTTGTCCAATTTTATTTGCTTTAACCAAATTAGAACTTCTAAGCGTTTTTAATTGATGTGACACCGCTGATTGACTAACATTAAGCCTTCTCGAAATCTCATTGACAGACTTTTCTCCAGACACAAGTAAATTAAGTATCCTAAGCCTTGTTTCATCCGCAAAAATCTTAAAAAATTCAGCTAATCCCCCTAAAAATTCCTTACTATACACTTTCATCACCTCTGTTATATGAATGTTTGTTCATATAAACATATTACTACAAAGAAAAAAAGATGTCAATAACATCTAACACATTCCAGCTCCATCCACTGATAAAATTGCCCCAGTAATAAAACTAGCCAAATCACTAGCTAAAAATAGAAAAGCATTCGCAACATCCTCTGGTTCACCCATCCTACCAATTGGAATAGAAGCAATAATTGGCTTAATCATCTCTTCTGGTAAACTATCAACCATATCTGTATGAATAACGCCAGGTGCCACCGCATTTACCCTAATATGATCACGTCCAAGTTCACGAGCTAAAGATTTAGTAAGTCCATTAACCGCAAACTTACTAGCTGGATAACCACATCCTGCCGCTTGTCCATAAATACTAACCATTGAACTAGTATTTAAAATAACTCCGCCACCATTTTCTTTCATATATTTAGCCCCAACCTTTGAGCAATTAAAAACAGCTTTCAAATTCAAATCTATAATCTTATCAAATTCTTCCTCTTCATAATTATAAAGACTATCACTAGCCGAAATACCAGCATTATTAACAACAATATCAATCTTTCCAAATCTACTTTTAATATCCGCAAAGGCCCTCTCAACAGCCCGCATATCCGTAATATCAGGATGCATCCCCATTACTTGGTAATTAGGATTTTCCTGTTTCAATTTAGTTAAAGCTTTTTGTACGCTCTCTTCCTTACTTCCAAATAAAACAACTGTTGCTCCATTATTTAAAAAAGTTCTGACAACCGCAAAACCAATACCTCTTGTACCTCCAGTAACAATAGCCACTTTTCCCGGTAACATATTATCCCTACCTTTCTTACTTATCATATCACATTTTTCTTATTAAATCTTAAAACACTAAACAAATTACATCTTCTTAACATTATTTAATTACATAATCAAAATATTTTAATTCATATCAAACACCATCTAAAGCATATTCTTTTTCTTAAGCCAGCACGCCAAAATAAATGAAACAATAAATGAAATAACACATATTAAAATAAATGATAACCCGCTTTCACCAATAGATCCTAAAGGAACGTTCATCCCTAAAAAAGAAGCTATCATTGTCGGAACCGAAAATACAATCGTAATTCCCGTTAAAAATTTCATAATAACATTCAAATTATTAGAAATAATCGTTCCGTAAGCATCAATTGTCGATGATAAAATCTCCCTAAAAATCAAACTACTTTCAATACATTGTTTATTTTCAATAACTGCATCTTCTAAAAGTATTTTCTCATCCTTACTCATTGGAATAACATTTTCCTTTTGAAGTTTTTCTAAAACAGTACTATTTGCTCTAAGAGACGTAATAAAATAAACAAGTGATTTTTGAATATTCAAAAAATTAAGCATTTGTTTATTATTGGTTGAATGATAAGAACTCTTTTCTACTCTTTTTATATCCATATCTAAAACATCTAAAGTATATAAATAGGCACTAGAAGAATTAAAAAATATTTGCATCAAAAATCTCGATCTTTTAGAAACGTCAAAATTTTCGACCTTATTTTGTTTAAACTTGTTCAAAAAAATATGTTCAACCAAAGATACCGTCAAAATATAATCACTATCACAAAGAATAATGCCAAGTGGATAAGTAACATATTTATTTCTAATACTTTTATCCTTCATATAAGGAACATCAATAACAATCAAAACCCCACCCTCAAACTTCTTAACTCTAGGTAACTCCTTCTCAACCAACACCTGTAAAATGATTGAAGTGTTAATCTTACACGCCTCAGAAACTTTTTGAATTTCTTCCTTAGTCGGATTTACTAAATCTATCCAAGAATCCTTTTCAAAAGAGTTATCCTCATTTAAAGTACTATCTAAACTACTTTTAAAAATTTTAAGCATAATAAACACCTTCCAACCTCTATCATAATAAATATATCACGTAAAAAGCCAAGTTGTAAAGAAATTATTACAAATTATAATTCAAAAAAACTATATCAAACAAATTATTTTTTTGATAAAATATAGATGGATGTGAGATAGATGATTAAATACATTAAAAATTATATAAATAAAGACCAAACATTTGATAAAAAAAGAAAATTAGCTATCATTTGTCTAATAATAGTCATATCAGGTATCTTTGGGTGGTTATATGAATTCATTTTTTATTTTTTTAATAGTGGCATGAAACAATTTTACTTTAGAGGTGGTAACTTCTTACCATGGATAAACATATATGCCATAGGAGCTGTTGCTATCTTTTTATTAACATATAAAAAGCGAAAACATCCATTATGCATCTTCTTAATAAGCATACTTGCTAGTGGCATATTAGAATATATTGGTGGCTGGTATATGGAAAATATTAATGGTGTCAAATGCTGGGACTATAATAAAGAAATACTAAATTTTGGCAACATCAACGGCTATGTTTGTCTAAGAAGCGTTTTAATATTTGGTATTATGAGTTTACTTTTAATGTACCTAATAGTTCCCTTATGTTTTTATCTTGCAAACAAAATAAATAGAAAAACCTTCTTAATAATTAGTTACACCCTATGTGCCATAATCTTAGCCGATGAACTATATAACCTAATATTTGCTAATCTCTTCTCTCTTCCAAGAGCATCATCCATATATAAAATGTTAGGTCTCAAATACCTTTATTTTTAAAAAATGCACCATAATTCAAAAATATTGTGCATTTTTATCTTGACTTATACTAAAAATGCACAATCATAGTGCATTTTTACCGACAAATACATTATATATTTCCTCATATCTATAACCCAATTTAGTATGAGAAGAATCTTGAACCAATATTCCAAGATCTACCAATCTATCTACAATCCTCGAAACCGTATTTCTAGAAACACCAGACTCCTGAACTATTTCTTTTTTCGTAAATACAATTTGATGCATCATTGCCGGCATAACCCTATAAATAGACGTGCTTCTAAAAGACTTAACCTTTTCCATATCCCTATTAAATATTTGCTTTATCATCTTTATCTTAGCTATATAATTACCACACTGTTCAATAATACATTGTAAAAAAAACTTAATAAACCCCAGCATATTTCCTTTCCTACTCTCGTTTAAAAATTTATGATAACTTGGTTTATATAATTCTATAACTTCTGATAAGAACAAAATAGGTTCATCATCAGTTAAATTAGCTAATTGAATTGGAATAAGTGCTCTTCCTAATCTTCCATTTCCATCTCTATAAGCATGAATCGTCTCAAATTGCGAATGTGAAATAGCCATATTTATAAATATTGGATCTATAAAAGCATCATTCATATATTTAAAAAGATTATCTAAAAGAATAGGAACATCTTCTGGAATAGGTGGAACAAAAATAGCCTCACCAATACTACATCCCTTCGGACCTATCCAATTTTGAATATTTCTAACATGTCCAGGTTCCTTTTCATTTCCTCTCACACTGTCCAAAAGTATTTTATGAATATTATTAACAAAAACTAAATTAATTTCATTATTTTTTTTCAAATATTCTTTAGAATAATCAATAACTTTTTTTAAATTTTGAATTTCCAAATTATCATCACTTTTAGGCATATATTTTAAATAATACATTTCATCTTGTGAAATTTGAGTACCTTCAATCTGTGTAGACTTCAAACTTTCACTAAGTATAATTGAATCTAAGAAAAACTTTGAATCAAATTCAACGTTTCTCAAGTATGTTTTATACTCTGCATATTTTGAATTTGCCTCTGCAAGTAACCTAAGCAATTCCTTATCCATAACATAATCCACAGGTAATTTTTCAACTTTCATCGGTTCCATAAAATTATCACCTCAATTAAAATATATCATAATCGTATTAAAAAGTAAATAAAATGCACAATATTTCAAAAATATAGTGCATTTTTACTGTTTTGTTGACAAAAAATGCACTATGATAGTGCATTTTTACAGGTAAATCTTTATTCTAAAATTAATATTAAGAAAATTTTAATAAAAAAATTTCCTTAAAATATAAGGAAATTAATTACAAAATGGTGCCGCAACGGAGAATCGAACGCCGATTAAAGCCTTACCATGGCCTCGTAATACCTTTATACTATTGCGGCATAATCAAATTATATAATATTTTACTGCCTATTGCAATAAAAATACCATATAATTTAAAATTTATTTCAACTTGTCAATAAGCCCAGTAAATTCATCTTGAATTTCTTTTAACCTATCTTCAGTCGAAGCCTCAAACCTAACCGTCAAATCTGGTCCTGTATTGCTTGCCCTAACCAAAGCCCATCCATCAGCAAACATAACCCTAATTCCATCAACTAAAGAAAAATCGTAATTTTTACTTTTGGCATATTTAACCACATTAGATACAATATCAAACTTATTATCATCAGTCACTTTAATTTTAATTTCCTCAGTCGAATAATAATGTTTCAAACCCACAAACAACTCACTTACCTTCTTATCAGTGTGTGAAACAAGCTCAATAATCCTAAGAATACCATATATTCCATCATCAAAACCTAAATACCTGTCTTTAAAAAACAAATGTCCAGAATACTCTCCTCCAAAAATCAAACCATTTTCATTAACATATCTTCGGCAATATACACTGCCTGTTCTATTCATACAAGGCTCTAATCCAAGCCTTTTAATCTCATCAATCAAAGAAAGTGAACACTTAACATCAAACACACCTTTACGAACCTTCATCAAAGGCGCTAAATCACGATAAAATAAAGCCATAATTAAATCAGCTGGAACAAACTTTCCATCGTCTAAAACAAGTCCACATCTATCAGCATCCCCATCTACAGCCACACCTAAATCATAGCCAAGTTCTTTAACCTTTTGACCTAAATCAAATAAATTATCCTTAACCGCCGGATCCGGAACATGATTTGGAAAATTAGAATCACTTTCACAATACAAAAGCTCATAATCAATATTAAAATGTTTTAAAATATCTTTAATAAATAAACTTCCTGTCCCGTTTCCACAGTCCACCACTACCTTAACTCTTCTTTCACCAAAATTTAAAGACTTCTGCAAATTTTCAAGATATGCTTTAAATACATCCACCTCTATAAGCTTTCCAGCTCCAGAACTAAAATTATACTCATCCAAAAATTTTTTAAAACTCCTCAAATCATCGCCAAATAAAGAATCATCTTTCAAAGTAGACATTTTAAAACCATTATACTCCTTCGGATTATGACTAGCCGTTACCATAATTGCTGACTGAACATCATAATATATCTTCGCAAAATTATGCATCGGTGTCGTAACCATCCCTAAACTAACTACATCCACTCCACTATCTAAAAGACCCTTAACTAAAGCCGGATAAATAACCTCATGACTTTTTCGGTTATCATGCCCCGTAATAACCTTATCTTGCCCAAGATTTCTTATGTAACTGCCAAAAGCCTTACCAATCGTATAAGAAACATCCTCATCTATATCACTTTCATAAATTCCTCTAATATCATACTCTCTAAAAATATCTTCATTAATGCTGTGAGTTATCTTCATTTTCCTAACCTCCTAATATAATTATATATTACTTTTTTTAAAATCACAAATATATCTTTACACATCATAATTTAAAACCATATTAAGTATAATATGATGAGGTGATAAAAGTGAAAAACACTTTCAAATTACTTTTAACACTCCTAATAGTGAGCCTAATATCAATTATTATATATTTAAAATTCATCAAAAATAATTCTATTGAAATACCAAAAATAACCTTAAATGGAAAAAACATCATCACCTTATATCAAGGACAAACATATCAAGAGCCAGGATATAAAGCTACCGATGAAAAAGATGGAAACATTACAAAAAAAGTCAAAATAACGGGACAAGTAAATACAAATAAAATAGGAACATACGAATTAATATACACCGTAACCAACTCAAAAAAAGAAAGTGCGAAAGCTCATAGATTTATAAAAGTCATTAAAAATAAAACCATAAATTATAAACCAGAATATGATAACATTGATAATAAAACTAGAGGCTGGTGGGCCAATAATAAATTTGATGGCAAAAGACCATCTGGTGGAGCTGATATAAATGAATTAAAAAAATATGATGCTTTCTATATGGGACCTGACGAAAAAGTCTTATATTTAACCTTTGATGAAGGCGCATTAGAAACATATGTTAAAGAAATTGTCGATGTTTTAAATAAAAATAACGTCAAAGCCACTTTCTTCCTATGTCAAAAATTTATGGAAACTAACCCAGAACTAATAAAACAAATGGCCAACACTGGTCATACTATTGCTAATCATACATCTCATCATCTAAACATGCCTACCCTTGCCACCAAAGAAAACTTTAATAAATACCTAGAAGAAATCAAAAATGTTGAACAAACCTACTACAAAATAACTGGAAAAGAAATAGAAAAAATATATCGAGACCCACGCGGTGAATGGAGCTATAGAGATTTACAAATAATAAAAGATTTAGGATATAAAACTTACTTCTATAGCGCTTATTATATGGACTTTGGTGAAAACCTATCCAAAGAAGAAGCCTTAAATGAATTAACCAAAAGAGTTCATAATGGAGCAATATATCTAATTCACCCCAAAAACAAAGGAAATTATCTTGCAATGGATACCTTTATAAAAAACATGAAAAAACAAGGATACACATTTGACCTTGTTAAAAATATAAAATAACCCTTTATCACTATGGAATTCTTAACACTTGACCTATCATTAATGTATTACTCGTAAGACCATTTAAATCTTTTAAAGTATTAACTGTCGTTCCAAACCTATTAGCAATACTCCACAAGCTATCGCCACTTTTAACCGTATATGTATTACCATCACTAGAAACTTTTAAAACCTGACCAATACTCAAATTATCACTAGTAAGTCCATTTAAACTTTTAAGCTCCGCTACCGTCATACCATATTTATTCGCAATATTCCATAAACTATCGCCTGATTTAACAACATAAGTATTGCCAGAAACATTATTAGATAGACCATCAGATACCTTTAAAACCTGACCAATACTTAAATTATCGCTAGTAAGTCCATTTAAACTTTTAAGCTCCGCTACCGTCATACCATATTGATTAGCTATCTTCCATAAACTATCACCTGATTTAACCGTATATGTATTACCATCATTAGAAACATTAGGTATCTCCAAAATCTGACCAACACTCAAATTATTACTTGTAAGCCCATTTAAACTTTTAAGCTCATCCACACTAATACCATATTGATTAGCTATTTTCCATAAACTATCACCGCTTTTAACTACATAATAATTATCTCCACCAGGTAAACTAGGAATATTCTCTCCATTAGCCGTTGCTATTACAGCATCGACAACAGCATCAACATATTCCTTATAATTATTTTGAATTTTAGCCAAATCCTCAGGATTATCAATAAAACCATACTCAACAATTACTGGATGAGTATTACTCCCAGTATTCCTATGAATAAAATAATAATCCTTAGAAGTATCACTAGGAAGTCTTCTTTGATAAAACTTTCTCATCTTCTGTCCAGCATTTCCAAGTGCCTGTAAAATATTTGAAGCAAGAGTATCATCATCCCTAAGTGCATAGATAACCTCTGCCCCTTCTGCCCCTTGCGTTGCACTACCAGCAGCGTTAATATGATTAGAAATAATCACCACATTGGGATTATCACCATAAGCCGCCAAAATTCTATTAACTCTCTCAGTCGGTGAAACCGTCTCATCAATCGAACGCACTATAGTCACCGGTACACCTCTTTTTTGAAATTCATCATACATATAATTCGCAATCATTAAAGTCAAATCTTTTTCTCTAACACCAGAACTACTCACAGCTCCAGGATCACTGCCACCATGACCAGCATCAATTACAACCTGTAAATTATTCATAACTTCACCCCTACATTAAAATATGTAAAAGTAGGCATTTAGTTACAAAAAAAGATGTTTAAACACCTTTTTAATTATTTTTTCAAATTAACACTATTTAAAAATTACTAGTTATTTATGCTTAACATGTGAAACTTCAGAATTATTTTTATCATCTATTCTTTCATACAATAATGATAAATTATTTACTTGCATATCTCCAGAAATTTTTTCTTCTTCCCACTTAAATTCTGATAAATCAAGCATATCTTTAATTTTCTTAGAAGCATCAGGCAAAATAGGAGCAATCAAATTAGCAATATTAGCCATCATATAAACACATGTATAAGTAGTATTATTAAAAGCATTTATATCATTTTTCACTTGATTCCATGGTTGTTGACTATCATAATACTTATTACCCAAACTAATATAATCTAAAATGGAAATAACAGCTTTCCTAAATTCGCCAGCTTCAATATGACTTCCAACTAATTTATAGATTTTAGAAGTAGTATTAACAATATTAGAATCTATAATTCCTTCTGTAATTTTACCCTCAAATTTTTTACAAATAAATGATAAATTTCTATTTACAAAATTTCCTAACATACCAACCAAAAATTTATTATGACATTGTACAATTTCCTCATAAGAACAATTAATATCGTCTACCTCAGGGCCGTTAAATGCGAAATAAAACCTAATCGTATCTTTATCAAAATACTCTAAAAGTTCATTAGCTGTAATTAAATTACCTTTACTTTTACTCATTTTTTCATTATTTAAATTAACATAAGCACTAGAAATAATATAATCAGGTAATCTATACCCTTTGTTTAGTCCTGTCAAAAGAGCCGGAAAAATTGTAGTATGAAATGGTATATTATCTTTTCCGTGAACATAATAAGTAATTAATTTTTCATTAGAATCTGATAAAAATTCATCAAAATTAATATTTTTTTCATTAGCAACTTGAGTGCCAGCAGAAAGATATCCAAGTACGGCTTCTATCCAAACATAAATTCTTTTATCATCATATCCTTCTACAGGTACTTCAACTCCCCAATTTAATTGTCTTGTTGCAGCTCTATCAATTAATCCAAGATTAAGAAACTTTTGTGCTTCACCAACAGCATTTTTTCTCCAGTGTTCGCCATTTTTATTAATCAATTCTTGCAACACGGATGTAAATTTAGATAAAGCAAAATATAAATGATTGTTGTTTTTAGTAACGCAGTTAGTACCACAAGTTTTACAATGTTTATCAAGTACTTCAGAACTGTCTAATGAAGCATTACAAACTTCACATTGGTCACCAGTACTTTTACCACCACATATTGGACAAGTTCCAACTATCTCTCTATCCGATAAAAATGTCTCGCATGTTTCACAGTAATCTTGAGGTACTTCTTTTGCATAAATATAGCCATTTTCAATTAACTTTTTAAAATTATCCTGAACATATGATTGATGGAAATTATCCATTGTATTTGAATACAAATCATATTCAAACCCTAAATTATCAAAAGTCTTTTTAAATTCTTGATGATAATATGTAGCAATTTTCTGAGGAGAAACACCTTCTTTTTTCGCCCTTTCAGTTATAGGTGTACCATGACAATCAGAACCAGATACATAAATTACATTATCTCCATTGCCTCTAAAATATTTTGCTAAAATATCCCCTGGTAATAATGCCGCCAAATGACCAACATGCAAAAAATAATTAGCATACGGCCATGCTCCTCCAATAAAAATATCTCTCTTTTGTATCATATTATTTACCCTCTCACAAAATATTTATAACTAAATTACTACATTATTAAATGCCTTGTCAACACATTTTTAACATTTTTTACATTTTTTTAGCAATTTTAACATACAAAAAAAGACTGTCATTGAACCATAAGTTACAGTCTTTTTCTAACATTTTTAATTTTAATCACTCATTGGTTTTTCTAAAAAAATTATCTCTTTATTATCAAGATCTATTCTTATTTTTTGTCCCATAGGAAAAATACACATTGGAGCTGTATGTCCAATATTTACATTATATAAAATTGGCAAATTTGGTCTACCAGCTTCTTCGGCAATTAGTCTTTTATACACTTCTTTATACTCTTCATAATATTTCTCGTCTTGAGGTTTTCCAATGACAATTCCATTAATTTCATCAATTATACCTTGAGCAATTAAGTTTCTTAAATAATATTCGATGTAATCAGGTTCAACTTCATCTTCACTAGTTTCTAAAAATAATATTCTATCTTTCCATTCACTTTTCTTAGGCCATATTTCTGTACCAATAAACATTGGAAACACATCAAAACAACCACCAAGCAAATATCCTTCTACACTTCCTTTACCTTGTAAAACTTCATATCCATGTTTTTCGTCATTCATTTTTCTTTTAACATTATCATATTCAGCATTAGACCAATCTAAAAATTCACTAGTCCACTTTGAACTTGAAGTAATTTTAATATTTTCCTTATTTTGAAATAACACTTCGTCTACATACTTTTTTGTATATTCGTGCATTTTAAAATTTTCAGCAAATTCACCCATTACTGATGGTCCATAATATGATGTTACTCCAGCCTTATACATCATAAAATGATTAACTGTTGTATCAGAATAACCCATAAACACTTTAGGATTATTTTTGATAGTTTCATAATCAATATATGGTAAAAGCCTAACGGTATCAGCTCCACCTATATTACATATAATACCTTTTATAGATTTATCTTTAATAGCATCCATAAAATCTTTAGCACGAGCTTCCGGATGTTTAGAAAGATATTCACTTCCTTTTAAAGCATTAGGCATAGTAACAACAGTTAAGCCAAACACTTCTTCAAGTCTTTTTTTTCCTTGTTCATACCTATGTTTAAATAGTTTATCACCAGCTGTACCACTTGAAAGACTAACAATAGCGACTTTATCGCCTTTACATAACTTTTTTGGTTTAATCATAAACTTTCCTCACTTTTTCAAATTTTTCATTGTATTTTTTTGACTTTTTAAATCATTAAATAAATTATTACCAACAAAATTAGTAAAACCATCAACTGGATTACTTAAAATATAAATTTTTTTCATTGTAATACTTCCTCATTAATAATCAACTTACTATTATAACCAGTTAAAGTAACTTGGGCACCTACCGGAAGAACACAGTTAATACCAGCATGACCAAAATCATGACATTTTACTATCGGAAAATCATAATCAATTAATTCCGGCAATACTAAATCTTCTAATTTTACATTTGCTTCATTAATATAATCAGCTAATAGAATTCCTTTAACTCTTTGCATTATTCCTTTTTTCTTTAATATATTAATGTTTTTAATAATATCTTGTTTGCTAGAAGCACCTTCTAAATCTTCCAAAAAAAGTATAATATTTTCATCTTTAGGAACATATCCCATTTCACATAGCATTGTAAAACATGTTAAATTTCCGCCTATTAACGTACCAGTTCCAACACCATCTTTCAATGTTTTCCAAGCACTTTTTTGTGGGATAGCGCCAATTTTTTTATCTAAAAACATATTAACAAAACATGTTTCATTATATTCATCATTTTTTATAAATCGTTTAAAATCAGACATATGAAATGTTATTAATCCCGTCATAGCATATATAGCATTAAGTAAAAATGTACCGTCACTAATTCCAGTAAAAACTTTAGGATTATTTTTAATAATGTCAAAATGGATATAATTAAGTAAATAACTACAAAATTGGCCGCCTTTAGCACAAAATATACCATTAATTTTTGGATTTTCAAACATAGCTTCTATATCATCCACTTTTTCTTTTATTTTAATTTCTTTATCATTTGATATTGAATAAGCATTTTTACTTATTTCTACTTTAATTCCTAATTCATTACATTTAATAATAGATTCTTGAATATCATTTTTATTACTCTCTTTTAAATTAGTTGATGGAGCAATAACACCAACTGTAGAGCTTTTTAAATTTTTAGGTTTTAGCTTTGTACTTCCTAAATTAATCCAATAACGCTGAAATTTATTGCCTTTATCATCATTTACGGTATTTTCTAATTTTCCACCAACACTTATAATTGCTTTTGCAGAAGCAATATTTTTTTCATTACATGTTAATAATACATATTGAATATTTAATTTTTTACATATATCTAAAGCAAATTGCAAAGAAAGTTCAGCATATCCTTTTTTTCTCTCACTTGGACAAGTACTTCCGGCAATATGTCCACCATATAAATAAAGTCCTTTATCTAGTTTGTGACAAACTGTAAAAGTCCCTATTACTTTATCATCACTTTTACGATATAAAGCATATAAACTTTTAGAAACACCAAATTTACCTTCTTCAAATTGTTTTAAAACTTCTAACCATTTTTCAAAACTTATATTTGTATCAAATCTTAAATCCCCGATAATTTCATTTTCACCGTTATTATAAAAATCATTTCTATATGACAAAAACTGTTTTTCATATTTTTTTGAAGGCTTTATCAAAATAATATCTTTATTCATATTTTATTTTCTCCTTTAATTTTTTAACTTGTTCAGTTATTTTTTATAAATTGGCTCTTTTTTATCAAAACAGCTTTATTTAAAAAATAGTCGTATTTTTAAATAACCTATCACTTACTTTTTCATCACTGACTAAATAATGATACATATATTATCTAAAAAGTAGGCATTTAGTTACAAAAAAACTATATATATAATTAAAACTATATATAGTTCTTTTAAAACAAACTTTAAATAACTCTAACCATTTTAAAAATTTCTTCATAATTTTTTATAATCACTTAACCACAATATTTACTATCTTATTTGGAATAACAATTTCCTTAACAATATTTTTGTTTTCAATATACTTTTTAATATTATCTATTTTATATACTTTATTTAAAATACTATTTTTATCTTCATTAATCTCAGTCTCTATACTTCCTCTTAATTTACCATTAATTTGAATACCTATAGTAATTTTATCATCCAATACTTTGTTCTCATCATATGTTGGCCAAGATTCATACGCTATTGTATTATCATGACCTAACATCATCCAAATTTCTTCAGTAAGATAAGGTGCTATAGGATTCAAAAGCTTAATAAAATCTTCAGCCATATTTTTAGGAAAAACTTCTTCCTTATAAACCGCATTTATAAAAATCATCATTTGACTAATAGCCGTATTAAAATTCAAACTTTCAAAATCCTTCGTAACCTTTTTTACAGTTTGATTATAAACCTTCTCTAAATTTGGATTATTTTTATTAACAATCTTATCAGAAGTATATAACCTATAAATTCTTTCTAGAAAACGCTTCGCCCCTTCTACTCCCTCTGTACTCCAAGGCTTATCTGATTCTAAAGGTCCCATAAACATTTCATATAACCTAATCGTATCAGCTCCATAATTTTCAACAATATCATTTGGATCAACAGAATATTCTGGATATCTTTTTCCCATTTTAATACCATTAGAACCTAAAATCATCCCTTGATGCACTAACTTTTTAAACGGTTCTTTAAAAGGCGTAATACCCTTATCGTATAAATAATGATTCCACATTCTAGAATATAAAAGATGTCCAACCGCATGTTCTGGTCCTCCAACATATAAATCAACTGGCATCCAATGCTCTAATAATTTTTTATCTGCTAATTCGTTATTATTATTTGGATCAATATATCTTAAATAATACCAACTAGAGCCAGCCGAACCAGGCATCGTCGAAGTTTCTCTTTTCACATCTTTTCCTTTATAAGTTGTATTAACCCAATCCTCAGCTTTTGATAAAGGAGATTCCCCCGTCTTGCTTGGAGAATAATCTTTAAGTTTTGGTAAAATTAATGGTAAATCCTCTTTATCTAAAATACCTATTTTACCGTCTGGATAATATACTATCGGAATAGGTTCACCCCAGTATCTTTGTCTAGCAAAAATCCATTCGTGAATTTTATAATTTACTTTTCTCTCTCCAAACTTTTTCTCTTCTAACCACTCTATCATTTTATTAATAGAATCATCCTTATTAAGTCCATTTAAAAATTCCGAATTAACATGTATGCCATCACCTACATATGCCTCCTTAGAAATATCACCGCCATCAATAACTGGTATAATCTCTAAATCAAACTTTTTAGCAAATTGATAATCTCTTGAATCATGAGCCGGCACCGCCATAATAGCACCCGTACCATATGTTGCAAGCACATAATCACTCACCCATATAGGAATTTTCTTATTATTCACTGGATTAATTGCATAAGCACCCGTAAAAACACCTGTTTTATCCTTATTTAATTCAGTTCGCTCCAAATCAGATTTTAATGAAGCTTCTTTTTGATATCCCTCTACTTTATCCGCACAATCATCTTTTACTATCTTTGATAATAATTTATGTTCAGGAGATAAAACACAATAAGTTGCCCCATATAAAGTATCTGGCCTAGTCGTAAATACTTCAAATTCTAAATCACTATCATCAACTTTAAACTTCACTTGTGCCCCAATAGACTTTCCAATCCAATTTCTTTGTATTTCCTTAGTTGACTCTGGCCAATCAATCTCATCTAATCCAGACAAAAGTTTTTCTGCATACTTAGGTATATCAATAACCCATTGCTTCATTTTTTTTCGAACAACAGGAAATCCACCTCTCTCACTTTTTCCATCTATAATCTCATCATTAGCCAATACTGTACCTAACCCCTCACACCAATTCACTGGCATCTCAACAATTTTAGCTAATCCATCCTTATACAACTGTTCAAAAATCCACTGTGTCCATTTGTAAAATTTTGGATCTGAAGTCGATAACTCTTTTGACCAATCATAAGAAAATCCAAGCAAATTTAATTGTTTTTTAAAAGTTGCAATATTCTTTTCAGTAAATCCATCAGGATGATTACCTGTCTTAATAGCATACTGTTCAGCCGGCAAACCAAAAGAATCCCATCCCATAGGGTGTAAAACATTAAATCCTTGCATCCTTTTCATTCGCGCAATAACATCCGTTGCCGTATACCCTTCTACATGTCCAGCATGCAAACCAACACCAGATGGATAAGGAAACATATCTAAAACATAATACTTAGGTTTTGAAAAATCCCAAACATCAGTTTTAAAAGTTTGATGTTCCTCCCAATATTTTCTCCATTTTTTTTCTATTTCTTTATAATCATACATTAACGAACTCCTCCTTTTGTAACGATTATACCATAAATATTAAATTAATGCTAAAGCAGTCATATAATCCCTTAAATATAATTTGACATATACATTAAATATACAATTTTTACTTACATAAAGTCCCCATCTATCTTTACTTTATAACATATAATCAATTAATACCTATTCAAACAAGCAAACAAACATACAAAAAAGATGTATAAACATCCCTTAACTTTAAAATTAAGTTCAATACCACTTCTTCTTCATTGAAAATTTTCTGTGCTTACTAAATATAATCACATCCATCTGCATAGGACATAAATGATTTAAAAAATGTAACTTCTTAGGCGCACATTTTGAGATCTTAATCACCCCACCAGTAACCAGAATATAACCATTACCAATTTTTCTAATCCCTCTAACATTCTTAGGAAAAAACTTCTTTTTAGGACTAATAATACCTCTTGTAAATTCACCCACACCAAATGGAACACATCCATCATGAGTATGACCACAAATAATTAAATCATACTTATTTAATAAAGATATACATCTTTTATCATCACTAAATTCAGGTGAATGCACCAAAGCCACCGATGGCAAACGCTTATCAACATTCTTATAAAGTAAATCATGCTTACTAAAATCATCATAAAACTCTTTAAAATCATAATTTTTCCTGCGATAATACTTAATAGTCTCCGTATACCCCATAAGCCAAAGCTCATCATCAGAATAAACATCATTATCTAATAATGTAATACCTTGAATATTCTTTATAACCAAACTAATTTTTTCCTTATAACTACTATAATTTTCTCTATGAATATAATCGTGATTTCCTAAAACAACAAAAGTTTTTGCCACTTTAGCTGAAAACTCAAGTAAATGCTTTAACTTAAATAAAGACTCACTATTATTAATTTCTTCTACTCTATCAATCAAATCACCAACAAAAACAATATAATCAGCCTTTTCTTTTAAAAACTGTCTTTCTATTCTTTTTATCTTTTTAAAACTAACCAAATTACTAATATGTATATCACTAATTGCTAAAATCTTTAAATCATCAGTAACCTTTTCATTATATAAATTAATATACCTAACTTGTAAATAATCATCAACAAATATTCTCATACCTCACCCCTTTTAAATATTATTCACATCAACCACCTTGTTTTCCAAATTCTTATCAACTAAAGTCTCATGAATCTTCTCCTCAGGACTATCCAAAAAGACTTCCTCAATTCTATCAACCCTACATTTTTCAGCTCTAATAATTGCCTCTAATTTTGTAGCTGCCTCCATAACCTCATCATTGACAATAACATAATTATATTTTGATAATTCATTTATTTCTTTATAAGCAGTTTCAAACCGTTCCATTACCTTTTCCTTTGATTCAGTATTACGTTCTGTAAGTCTCCTCTTAAGTTCTCTCATACTAGGTGGTAATAAAAATACAAATAAAGCCTGTGGAATTTTCTTTTTAATCTGTAAAGCCCCTTGAATTTCAATAACTAATATTACATCTTCACCATTATCTAAATGTCTTTGTACACTCTCACTAGGTGTTCCATAATAATTACCAGCAAACTTGGCATACTCAAGCATCTTATCGTCCTTAATATTCTTTTCAAACTCTTCCTCGCTCACAAAATAATAAGCCTTACCATCTTCCTCACCCTTACGCGGTTTCCTACTAGTCATCGAAATAGACTCCCATATATTTAGATTTCTTTTCTTAACCTCGTCACATACAGTATTCTTACCACTACCAGAAGGTCCGGAAAGAACAATTAATAATCCTTGTTTCTTTGTCTTTATCATATATTTCACTCCCTTGAAAGAAAAGAACTGTTCAAGCAGTTCAATTATTTAACAATTCCTTTATTCTCTCTGGATTTTTTATCAATTCTTTAGCATCATCTACCAAAATTGGTACAACTTTCCTAAGCTCATCACCATTAACTAAATCCATATATTCATCATTTCCATCAAAATAGCTTTTAACAACTTGATACTCATCAATGAAATCATCTTCACTTTGATTTAATCTAATCATATAACTATACTTACTACCATCAATTACCTTCTCAGCTATTACAAACCATTTATCATTATCATCAAACTCAACTGTTGTATATAATCCATTTTCCATAAAATGCCCCTTTCTATTTAATTAATCCACTTTTACTAACTTCTGAAACAACATCACTAAGTTTAACAAAACCAGATGGACTTTTCATACTATCACCCAAAAGTAACACATTATTTGAATCTTTAGCTAATTCAGCCATAAATGAAGAATCATTAAGTTGCTCCTGAGTAAGCCCCATATAACTATTAGTCGCTGTATTAAACACATCTATAGGGTTATTATTAAACCACTCATTAGAAATAACTCCATTAACATTATTCACAGTATCATAAGCATTAGTAAAAACTTGATGCCCCTCACCAATACTTCCATAATTTAACATAGTTTCAGTAGAAACTTTATCCGTTGTATCATCAACTGTATTAAAAGTATTATTAGCCATATTAATATTATCTGCACTAACAAAATTATTAATACCATTCACAATCTGCGAATTAGCCGCAAACAATCCAACACCAGTAATCGCAATCATTGCCGCCACAATAGCTACTTTTCTACTAATATTAAATTTCTTAAACTTTTCTATAATTGATGGCTTAGACTCTTTTCGCTTAATCAAACGGCCCTTAATCGTTGGCATCGATTCAACTTCACTATTCGAATTAACCAAATCAGGCATATCTGGTATAACATCTAAACCCGATAAATCCTTATCAACACTACCATTAACCTCTCCAAAATCATTTGAATTATCATCCAAAACCTTGTTATGAGCCTCTACATCATCAACATTACCAACAATATCTATATTTCCATCTTTTGAAACATTAATTTTCACATCTAACCCATAAACCTTATTCGTTCCATAATCTAAATTATTTATAAGCTTTACATTTTTAAGATTATTATTTAAAAGCTTAGAATCTAAAAGTTTATAATTTTTATTTAGATAATCACTAGTAAAATTTCCAACAATATAACAAATACCATCTTTTACAAAAACCGTATATGGAAAAGATAATTCATTAACTTTAAAATGTTTAGCTCCTATATAAGGAATATAATTTTCTTCTTTAACCTCAGCACCTTTAAAATGTTTGCCAGATTTAACCTTACTATTGTCTAAAACTAAGTCTTCATCTTTAAAATGTCTAGGTCTTGGCTTAATATCTTCCTCTTTTGATACATTTGAATTTTCATAACTCTTTAAATCAAAAAGAATATTACGACTTTGAACATATAAATCATCATAACCAGGTTTACCATATTTAATACCATTAATTGGCATAGCCAAATAATAATTAAGTTCTAATTCTAATAACTTTCTTTGCTGAAAATAGGCCTTTTCATAATTGTCACTACCAAACTCACATAATACTTTATTAAAAACACTATTATCCTTATAACGAAAATAAAGTTCCTCTTTATTCTTGTATTTTCTTTCTAGCTCATCCATTTTATCTAAAATAGCTATCTCACCAGTAAGTTTATTAACTCTTCCTCTTTTTAAATTAACCTGTAAATTAAAAGAGGCATTGTTAGGATTTTTCTTTTGCTCTTCTTCCATAGCCTTAAGTTCTTTTTTCAAAACCTCAAGTTCTCTTTTTTTATCATTCAAATCCATAATAATCACCCACTTTAATTGAAAACTATTCTATAGCATTTATACATTTTTGTCAATTTGACAATATCTATATAAATTATAACACATGAAAATCATAAAAAATTATTTTTTTACCATATAACCAATCATTTTACTCTAACATCCAATAATCTAACAAGTTCATGACATTGAAAACTATCCACAATCATACCCTTCACACTATATAAATCAAACATAACCTCATCAATAATGCAAGAAGAAAAATCTATATTCTTTAAAGATGTATTCAAAAATTCCGCCCATCTAAAATTAACTTCATCAAGTAAGATTTTTTTAATCTTTACATCCACAAAAGAACTCTCTGAAAAATCGCTATTAAAAATTTTCAAATCATTTATATTAACCCCTGACATATTTATATATCTTCCATTTACCAAATTAAACTCTGTATTCTTAATAAAACTATTGATAAAACTAACCCCACTTAATTTACAACTTTTAAAAACAGTATCTTTAATTAATCTCTCATCAATACTTTTATTAGACAAATCACAATCTTCTAAAACACAATCAATAAAATCTACACCCTCAAACACTATATTATCAAAATTAACTCCTTTAAAAATACATCCCTCAAATGTCATATTTTTAAGCATAATACTACCTTGCACACCTTCAAATTGTTGATTACTAACCGTCATATCTATCAAATCACTATCCATATAACTTACTATCTTATTTAATTTAGTCATAAATACCTCCAAATTAATTATACCAAAAAATCCGCTTTTTAAATAAAAACGGAAATAACTATTATTCTTCTTTGTATTTATAAATCTTATATGAAATCTTATAACTAATAAAATAAAGGATAAAACTTAATAGTACAAGAATAATCAAACCAAAATTTTTTAATGCACTTTCTAATTTTGCAATATCAACTGAAAGTCCAGATTTTTCTATAAGAAAGCCTACTCCTACCCCTATAAGTGCTAAAACAAATATAACAATAAACATTTGAATTCTTCCTTTTTCGGCCCCCCATTTAAAAATACTAGGAATTTGAATTGTCTCTATAAGAGATACTCCAAAAAATCCACCAATAGTAGTAGCAAGTAATGTATCAATACTTATATCTATAACTTTATCTGGTCTTACATAATTCATAATATTACCAATTAACAAAGTTAGTACAAAACCAAGTAAACTTCCTAATATAGTTGCTCCAATAGCCAAAATATATTTTTCTAATACTATTTCTTTTCTAGTCACTGGTAAAGTTAATATATATCTATTTGATTTTGCCATTTCATCATAACTAAATGTCGAAAGTGAAATCATCCCTACAATCATGCCAATTACAATAGAACCCCAGTATATAGCATCCGTTCCAATAATCGCCATACCACAAAATAACACAACTATAATTAATGTAGTTTTATAACTGGCTAAATTATATAAATCCTTTTTAAGTAATCCTTTTATCATAATTATCTTTCTCCTTTTATGTAAAATAGCATAATATCATCAATAGATGGCTTATCAATAGAAGTAATACCATACTTTTTCTTAAAACTGTTTTTATCATTGATTAATACTTCATATTGATATTTTCCTTTTTTATAACTTACATAATCTTTTTCATCTATTTTAGAAAATTCTTCTTTCCTGCATTTAACAACACCATATTCTTCTAACAGTTCTAAAGTAGGTATATTTAAAACTATTTTTCCCTTATCAATAAATACTATATAATCCGAAATATGTTCTAAGTCTGTTGTAATATGGGTAGATAATAAAATCGATCTTTCCTCATCTTCTTCAATATATTTTCTAAATATATCAAGTATTTCACTTCTTACAACTGGATCAAGTCCACTAGTTGGCTCATCTAATATTAATAATTTTGGATTATGAGAAATAGCTACTATAATTTTTAATTTCATTTTCATACCACTTGAAAAGTCTTTCACTAATTTATCAGCTGGTAATCCAAATTGTTTTAATAAATCATTATATTTATTTTCATACCACGTTTCGTAGAAATCTTTCATAACTAAGTTTATATGTTTAGGTGTTAAATAAGCCGATAAAAAACTATCATCTAATACAACACCCAAATCTTTTTTTATTTCTTTTTCATATTTTTTACTGTCTTTTCCTAGTATCTTAACTGTACCTTCTGAATTTATAATATTAAGTATAGATTTTATTGTAGTCGTTTTACCTGCTCCATTTTCTCCAATAAGTCCGACAATCATACCACTTGGCACATTAAAACAAATTTTATCTAATAAAAAACCATCATACTTTTTAGATAAATCTTTTATCTCAATATTGTTCATTTAAAGTTCCTCCTCAAAAATCATTTTAAATAATTCACTTACTTCTTCCTTAGAAATATTAGATATTTTAGATACTTCATAAATCTTTTCAATATAATCTTGAATTTCTTTTAATTTTTCTTCTTTAATTAAATCCAAATTTTTAGGAGATACATAACTTCCTTTTCCCTGCACAGTTTTTATGAAACCAGCCTTTTCTAATTCATCATAAGCTCTTTTAACTGTTAAAAAACTTATTTTTAATTCATTAGCTAAACTTCTAACAGACGGAAGCATCTCGCCTTCTTTAAGCTCATTAGAAAATATTGCTTCCTTAATTGCATTTTCTATTTGCTCAAATATTGGAAGTCCACTACTGTTCGTTATAATGATATTCATCATACACCTCCTGTTACATCTGTTATGTTCTAATTATAACACTTTATAACAGTTTGTCAATACCATTTAATTTTAAAAAAGAAAAAACTACTATAATTAGCAGTTTAATTTGAAAAAATTAATTATTTAGTTAATTGATAAATTGTAATTTGTCGAGATGATTATAGCATAAAAAAGAAAATTACTCTATACTGCAACAGTATAAAATAATTTTCT
>CALVVS010000002.1 GCA_944363925.1 uncultured Bacilli bacterium
TTTACCTTTATAACTACTTTTAATATTATTTGTTTTATAGCTTTCATGTACTCCTTTTGCTTTAACTCTAGGATAACCACTGCCATTATAAAATCTTTTAAAAGCATCTCCTAGATTAAACAAACTATTTCTAAGGGCGCAGCTATCAACTTCTTTAAGCCACTCTTTTTCTTTAGAAAGTGAAGGTAATAATTTTATTTGGTCGTAAGCCGATTTACTTTTACCTGTTTCTTTATATTCTTTTATTTTATCATCTAAAAAATAATTATATATAAATCTTGAGCAACCAATTGTTTTATTAATTAACTGTTCTTGCTCTTTATCAGGATAAATTCTAAGTACATAACCTTTTAATATTTTCATAGCATCACCTTCTATCAATGTTGCAACCAATATATCACAAACAATCGTTCTTGTAAATAACTTTTTGTAAACTTTTTGAGTTTTACAAAGCAAATTCCTAGTACATAAACACAAAATTTCATAACTAATTTATAAAACTAAATAAAAATTTTATCCAATTCTTTATTTGGAAGTAACATTTTTATTCCTTTGACAATCTTAATCTCATAATTCTTTGTCTTAGTCTTAAGCATCTCGCCATCAATACAAAAACTTTTCTTAGGTCTCTCATTAAGTCTTATCTTTAAATTATCCGTTTTAAAAAAATAAAATCCCGGTACCTTTCTAATATCACTTGTTTTAAGTAAATATAAACTTCTAATAATATCCTTCCTCGTAGTAATATTTGAAAGCAAAACCTCAAACTTACCATCGTTCATCTTCACATCTTGTAAAATTTCAAGTCCGCCCATCCTACTCGCATTACAAATCAAAGCAAAAGAATAAAGCCCCGTATAAGTCTCACCATTAGCCGTATAACTCATCTCAAATAAATGCGTTTTTTGATTAAAAGACTTAATCGCATTAATAATATAAGCAAAATACCCAAAATTCTTCTTCAATTTTCTAGGCGTATCATAAGCCACATCCGTAAACTTACCAAGACCCGCCACATAAACAAATGGTACATCATTAATCGTACATATATCTAAATCTTTAACGGTTCCTTCCAAAACCATTTTTAAATTATGTACAGGGTTCTTTCCCATCCCAAAAGTAGCTCCTAAATCATTAGTCGTTCCAAGTGGAATATGCGTAAGCAATAATTTTTTCTCTCTTTTTAAATTACCCGTCACCACTTCATTAAAAGTTCCATCTCCTCCAAGCGATATAACTAAATCAGTATCATCAGGTAAAGATGAAATAATCTTCTTCGCATGCCCCGCATACTTCGTAAAAATTATCTCCACCTCATAACCATATTCCTTTAAAATATCTTTAAACTTTAAAGATAAAACTTCCTTATTATTTTTGCCACTATTAGGATTACATATCAAAACACTTTTTTTCAAACTAATCACCAATTTCATTATACATTAAAATTATCTAAATAACAAAATATTATATTCTCTTTTCTCTTTTCATAACATAATCTCTCATATCAGGAAAAACCAAAGCTATTGTCTCATCTTCCCGAAAATTCTTAGAAAGCATATTAATCTTTGATAAATCGCAGCTCTCTAACCAATCTTCAACCTTACCACTTTGAATTGCTATATATAAATCTAAAAAAGCCTCATCTTCCTTCTCAAAAGAGTAAGCCTCAAGCGCTGAAATTAAATTTATAACCACGTAAGATTGCCTGCACTTCCTTAAAAACTCAAGTAACTCCAAAGCCTTATCATAACCAAGTAAAGCCACTTTCTCACCTAAAACCTTATCACTCTCTTCGCAGGCCAATATCAAATCATCAAGTATATCCTTATTTAAAGCATAAATCTCATTAAAATCTTCAAATAAAACATCATTTGGTTCAATATCAAACATCTAAAACGCCCTCTTTCAAAGTTATATAATACCACTGTCAAAAATAAAGTCAAATTAAAAAGGAAACTATATAATTTCCTTTTTAATATTCGGATTTTTTAAAACCTCTATAAGCCTATCAATTTCCTCTTTATTATTATAAAAATACAAACTAATTCGGCAAGTATTCTTAATATGAATTTCATCCTTAAGTATCTTCGCGCAGTGATTACCAGCCCGCACACATATATTGTACTTATCCAAATAAATAGCTAAATCTTGTGGAAAAATGCCCTCATAATTTATCGTCACAATTCCACTTTGACTATGTTCATTATAAATCGTAACCTCTTTTATTTCCTTCAATCTCTTAATTAAATATTCCTTAAGTTCAAGCTCAAACTTATGAATATTAGTAAGTCCAATATTCATTAAATACTTAAGTACATATCCAAAACCAATCACTCCAGCCACATTTGGCGTTCCAGCTTCAAGCCTATCAGGCATAGTCTTATAAATACGTGTGCCATCATGACTAAAATCCGCATTCATCCCGCCACCAAAAATAATCGGTTTAATATCCTTAAGTAACTCCTCTTTCCCGTAAAGTACGCCAACTCCGGTCGGACCGCACATCTTATGCGCCGAAAACGCTAAAAAATCAATATCTAAATCTTGTACATCAATCTTTAAATGTGGTACACTCTGCGCCCCATCAACCAAAACTAAAATGCCTCTGCTATGTGCAAGCTTAATAATATCCTTTATCGGTCTAATATCGCCAACTACATTACTAATATGTGCAATCGAAATAACCTTAGTCTTAGACGTAATCGCTTTTTCCACATTTTCAAGCAAAACCTCATGATTACTATCGAGCTCAATATAGCTAATCTTAAGATTTTTCAAATCAGCCAATTCAAACCATGGAAGCAAATTAGAAGCATGCTCACTTTTAGTAAGTAATACCTCATCACCATCATATAAATAATCTTTAAAAAAACCAAAAACTATTTTATTAATCGAATCCGTCGTCCCACTCGTAAAAGCAATCTCCGATGCCTTTCTAGCTCCTATCAAATCTTTAACTAAATATCTCGTCTCTTCATATTTTTGACTAGCCTTTAAACTAAGCGCATAATCGCCACGATGCGCATTAGAACTGTAATTATCATAATAATCAGCCACCGCCTCACCTAAAATCTTAGGCTTAAGCGTCGTCGCTCCATTGTCAAAATAAATAATTCCTGACCTCAAAATATTAAAATCATCACGGTTCATCAAATCACCTCCAATACTTGTAAATAATCTCCTCAAGCTTCTCTTTATAATAAGAAATATTCTTTAAAAGAAAACCTTTTGTCAATAACAGCATTGCCTCTTTTTCATCAATACCCCTGCTCATCAAATAAAATAACTCATCTGATGAAAAAGTCCCAATAAGCGCACTGTGATTAGCCACTACATCTTCCTCATCGATAAACAAATTAGGCTTTATCGTGCAAGTATTATTAGTTAAATTAATAATCCTTCCACTTTGATTAATATCACAGCCAGTAGTGCCATTAGAAACAAAACCAGAAACATTAAATTCCAAAACTCCATCTAAAATATTAACCCCATTATTTCTTATGTCACTAACCGTATCTTTCGCATTATGATAAACTAAAAAATTATACTTTTCAAAATTTTTACTAACCGTCTTCAAATTAAAATTAACTCTCGACCTCACACCGTTCAAATTAATAACCGTCATCTCTCTAATATCATTTCCGTCATTAATCTTTTCCACATTTAAAAAACTGTCTTCTTCTAAATAATACTTGTATTGAAATTTATAATTACCATCATGTTTATACTCATAAATATTAACCTTAACACCCTTCATAACATTAATATAAAAATCAAGTTTTATTGAAACCTCACTGACATCTATCACAATATCTGTATCTTTCAAAACCTTCAATTTCACACTCTGGACATTTAAAAACTTACTAGCCTCACCTATAATAATCTCGGTGCCATCCCTATTTTCTATCTCAATATCTTCGTTATATACTTTTATCTTATTCATCACTCATACCTACTATCTTGTCATAGCCTTCCTTCTCAATTCTTAAAGCCAAACTCTTATCACCACTTTTTACAATCTTTCCCCCTTGCATAATATGAATAAAATCAGGCTTAATATAATCGAGTAATCTTTGATAATGAGTTACAAGTAAAATAGCTGGCTTTCTTTTTTCATAATATTCCATTACCGCCTCACCAACTAACTTCAAACTATCCACATCAAGTCCAGAATCAATCTCGTCAAGTAAAACCATATCCGGCTTTAAAATGTTCATCTGTAAAATTTCATTTTTCTTACGCTCCCCACCAGAAAAGCCATCATTAATACCTCTATGAATCATATTACTATCCATGTGTAATTTCTTAGTTAATTCATCTAACTCCCTAATAAATGAAAGCAATTTAAAATTATCACCTTCTTTAGCCCGAAGCGCACTTCTCAAAAAATCCGCATTCGTCACCCCTTCAATCGAAAGTGGCATCTGCATCCCTAAAAAAATTCCCATTTTAGCGCGCTCATTTACTGGAACATCATTAAGTACTTTACCATTATAAGTAATTGTTCCCTTTTCAATCTTGTAATTAGGATCCCCCATAATAACCTTCGTCAAAGTCGATTTACCTACCCCATTAGGTCCCATAATCGCATGAATCTCCCCAGACTTAATTTCCAAGCTAAAATCTTTTAAAATCTCTTTTCCATTAATACTAACCGTTAAATTATCTATACGTAAAATATTCATAATTAATCACCTCCTTATATTTTAACATTTTTTAAACTTTTTTGGTATAAAATTCATAAAATTCACCAATAATATATTTAGAATATTCGCAGATATTCACAGAAAGAGTTTACTCTTTTTTTCTTTATATGATAAAATAATAAAGGTGATGAAAATGGATTGTATATTTTGTAAAATTGTAAATGGAGAAATACCTTCTTATACCATATATGAAGATGACATCGTCAAAGTTTTTCTAGACGCTAATCCCGATGTCAATGGTCATACCCTAATTATTCCTAAAAAGCATTATCAAGACCTATTTGATATCGATAATCAAACCCTAATTCATATTATGGAAACAGCTAAAAAAATAGACAAACTTTTAAAAGACAAATTATACACCGATGGTCTTACTCTAGTTCAAAACAATGGACTAAAACAAGAAGTTAAACACTTTCATCTTCATTTAAAACCACAGTATAAAAATGAAGGAAAAAAATTATCTCCAGAAGAAATCTATAACAAAATAAACGGATAACCCCGCTTATTTTTTTAAATACCACAACTATCCTAAACATTTGCCATATTCATAAAACCATTTCCCACATATCATAAATTAGATAAGGGGGAAAGAAAAAATGTTCAAAAAAAATATGGGCTTTGGTAGACCTATGGAAAACTGCTGCCGCCCTGAACCAAACTGTCCTATTATGGAGCCAGTTATAAATAACTGTGTCGAAAGAGAGTTTTGTCACGAAGTAAATCATATATGTCCAGTGCATACTCATATAATCAACAAACATATTTATAATCATACTTATACTCCTGAATATACCTGCTCTGAAGAAAATCAAATTATCAACAACGATCCAGGATGCTGCTGCAACAAATTCAATAACAATGGTTTTTAAGCCATTGTTTTTTTACAAAAATATATAATTGACAAATGTATAAACATTGTATATACTTTAAATGAAGGAGATGAGCACTATGGAAGCAAGACTTCAAAAATGGGGAAACTCTAACGGAATTAGAATTCCAAATAATATTTTAAAAACCTTAGATATTAAAACAAACGATCCAGTTGAACTAACCGTTCAAGATAATCAAATAATAATTAAAAAAAGCATAAAAAACAAAGAAATATCTTTAAAAGAAAAATTTGCCAAATACAAAGGGCCAAATTTAGCCAAAGACTTTACTTGGGATGAACCAAAAGGAAATGAATTATGGTAAAAAAATACATCCCAAATCAAGGTGACATAGTTGTTTTTGACTTTAGCCCTACCAAAGGCCATGAACAATGTGGATATAGACCTGCCATAATCATTAGTAACTACACTTTTAATAAAAATACTAAAATGGCTATTGCTTGTCCAATAACATCTAATGATAAAGATTTCCCTACTCATTATATCCTGCAAAATTGTGAAAAAGTAAAAGGTGCTGTTTTATGTGAACATATAAAAAGTATCGATTATGAAATTAGAAATTTAAAATTAATTGAAAAAATAAACGAACAAGAATTAAATAGCATCCTTAACTTAGTAAAATCTTGCATTAATAAAGAATAACAATGGTTTTTAAGCCATTGTTTTTTCTATATCAAAATGGCATTTTAAAATTACCATTTTTCATTTGTTTAATCATAACCTTCATCTGTTCAAACTGTTTCAAAAGACGGTTAACCTCTTCCACACTGCGGCCACTACCTGCCGCAATCCTTCTTTTCCGGCTAGCCTTAAGCACATCAGGATTTCTTCGTTCTAAAGGTGTCATCGATAAAATAATTGCCTCAACATGTGCCATCTGCTTAGGATCAATACTAACATTATTAAGTCCCATTTTCTTCGCACCAGGTATTAACTTAATCAAATTCTCAAGCGGTCCAAGTTTCTTAACTTGATTTAATTGTTTTAAAAAATCTTCCAAATCAAACTTACCTTTCTGTAACTTTTTAGCCGCTTTTAAAGCTTCGTCCTCATCAAAAACATCTTCAGCCTTCTCAATCATACTCATTAAATCACCCATATCGAGAATTCTATTAGCCATCCTCTCAGGATGAAAAGCCTCAAGCCCATCCATCTTTTCAGATACACCGATAAACTTAATAGGAATATTTGTCAAATGTCTAATAGATAAAGCCGCTCCACCTTTAGTATCACCATCTAACTTCGTAAGTACTGCCCCAGTTAAAGGAAGTCGTTCATTAAAACCAGTAATTACATTAACTGCATCTTGACCAGTCATACTGTCAATTACTAAAAGTATCTCGTTAGGACACACCGCCTCATTAATATTTTGTAATTCGTCCATAAGCTCATTATCAATATGTAATCTTCCGGCTGTATCTATCAAAACATAATTATATCCGTTTTCCTTCGCATAATTAACCGCATTCTTCGCAATCTCTATTGGATTACCCTTGCCTTCACTGTAAACTTCAATATTTAATTCTTTACCTAATTGCTTTAACTGATTTATGGCCGCTGGTCTATAGACATCACAGGCCACCATAAGTGGCTTTAACCCATATTTTTTTCTTAAAAGTAAAGCCAGTTTCCCCGTCGTCGTCGTCTTACCAGAACCTTGAAGACCACACATCATTAAAATAGTCATCGGTTTAACAATAATTAACGGTTCATCTTCCTTACCAAGTAAATCAACAAGCTCATCTTTAACAATCTTAACAAACACTTCACCAGGTTTTAAACTCTTTTTAACCTCTTCACCCAAAGCTTTTTCCTTAACACTCGAAATAAACTCCTTAACAACCTTGTAGTTAACATCCGCCTCAAGTAAAGCTAGCCTAATCTCTCTCGTAACCTCACCTATATTGTCCTCTGTAATCTTACCATAACCTTTTATCTTATTTAAAGCATTTTGTAATCTATCACCTAAATTTTCAAACATTTTATATCACCTACACCATTATACTTAAAGAAAAAGAAAAAAGCAAACATCGTTTACTTTTCTATTATAAATGGATCATCTTTAGTTCCATTACCCTCAAGCATAATATCCGCCTTCAAATATACTACTGGTACAATCCCAAAGGCCTCTTCCACACTTACTGGATTAACTGTCCCAACTTTAATAGCCTGCTCAGTAAAATTAGACTCAAGAAAAGGAACACTTATACCAAACGCATAATTATAGTTTGCATCTAATACCAAACCTTCATCTTCCGTTTGCACATCCGTAAGTTCACTACTTTCAGTTACACCATCTTGACTTAAAGTATTATCTTGCTCATCTATATTAACCGTATTATTAACAATTGGTGACATCGTCCAAAGAAGCGTATAACTTGGAACTGACAACTTACTTAAATAATTAGTTGTTCGGCAATTATCATAATTTGTATTATTCAAATATAAACTACCGCACTCTTCACTATTCGTGTTAGCTCGCAAATATTCTGAAGCCGTAAGTAAACCAATTCGGCCACTCCAATAACTACTATTTTCACTTATAACTTGCTCATTTAATGACAAATTAGTATAATCACTATTCAAAGTCGTTGCCCCCGCTGCAAAGCTATGTTCAGTTATACTATCCACATCCGCAAGCGTATTCACATAAGTTTCATTTAAGTACTTACTAAGTGATGAACTACTCCAATCTGAATTTTTACCACTATCAAATGGCAAACTATCTTCTATACTAGAATTCTTAACAATCTTTATCGTATCATCATACTCAACGGATAATATTCTCCACTCTTCACCATTAAAAGTTATATAATTATTAGGGTCTGCTCCTTTAAAGAAGTATCTTCCATTTTCATACGTATCAGCTACTAAACCATCACTAGATTTATTATTAGCAAGCTTCCTAAGCTTACTAGCCGCCGTAACCTTTTTAATATTTCCTTTAGCCTTCAAACTAATTTGTGTATTAAAAGCCGCATAAGCAATTGAAAAACATAAAAGCAAACTCAAAGCACTAACAATAACTATTCTCTTTTGCGTCTTAAGTCTTTTCCTTCGCATATCCCTACACTCCTTTACGTAGTATCTATATAAATTATAACCAATAATTTAATATTTATCAATCATTATCGTATAAAGAGTGTAAAGAAAAAGACTTATTATAAAGTCAAAAAATAAACTAAAAGAATAATCGCCCCTAAAATAATTCTATACCATCCAAACACTTTAAAATCATGTTTCTTAATATAATCCATTAAAAACTTAATAATAAACATCGATGTAATAAAAGCCACCAACATACCTACAAGTAATATCGCAAGTTCCATCCCTGTAAAAGCAAATGAAAATTTAATTAATTTCAAAAGTGAAGCCCCAAACATCACCGGAATAGCTAAGAAAAATGTAAACTCAGCTGCTGCAGTCCTTGAAACTCCTAAAAGTAATGCGCCAACTATCGTTGCCCCAGACCTTGAAGTTCCAGGAAAAATAGCCGCTATCAATTGAAATATTCCAATCAGTAAAACCGTATTATAACTAAGTTCAGCTAATGAATTAATCTTAGATTTCTTATTTTTATTTTCGATAATAATAAATAAAATACCAAATACAATAAGTGCAATAGCTACACATACATAATTATAAAATAATTTTTCAAAAACTTCATCAAATAAAACTCCAACTATTGCCGCCGGAACGCAAGCAATTATTATCTTTCCCCATAAAGAAATAATATTTTTATCTATCTCTAACTTTCCTTTTTCCTTTTTAAATGGAAAAATCTGCTTCCAAAAAAGTATCACCACCGCCATTATCGCTCCAAGTTGAATAACCACCTGAAACATATCATAAAAATCTTTTGACACATCTAACTTAATTAATTCATTAAGTAAAATCATATGGCCTGTACTACTAATCGGTAGCCACTCCGTAATTCCCTCGACAATTCCAAAAAATATCGCCTTAATAATCTCCAGCATTCAATTCCTCCTATTTACATTCTATATTTTCCTTCTCCATTTTATTAAAAAATTTAATCGAATTTTTCTTTAACATAAATTCATCTAAAATATTATCTTTCACCTTAGGTACATCTATATAATACTTAAGCTCCCAAACATCCTCTTCATCCTTTGATACCGTTATTTTAATATCTTCGTTAAAAGCATACCTTTCATTAAAACTCGTGCCACTTTCCTTAATAACTTCTAAAGTCTTTATGCCATCTTCATCTAAAGCCTCATAAGTTTTAGTAACCACCGCTTTTTTCAAAACATCTTCATTGTCATAAGTTACATCAATACTCATCGTATCTTTTATATTCTCACTTTTTTTAGTAAAAACGCAAGTTTTTTCAAAATCTTCATTAGTAACTATGCAGCCTGTCAAACATAAAGCAAATATTCCTATTAAAAACTTTTTCATTTTACACCCGGCTCCAATAAAGATAAAGATACCTTATTCTTATCAAATTTTATCTCATCAACATAACAATCTACGATATCCCCAACATTAATAACTTCCATCGGATGTTTGATAAACTTATTAGTAAGTTTAGAAATATGGGCAAGTCCATCATTTTTTAGTCCAATATCGATAAAAGCTCCAAAAGGTGTCACATTACGCACCGTTCCTTGTAACTTCATCCCAACCTTTAAATCTTCTAAGTGCAAAATATCACTCTTTAAAATTGGTTTTGGCATCTCATCACGCGGATCTCTATTTGGCTTCTTCAAAGACTTAATAATGTCCTCTAAAGTATAAATATCAGTTCCTAACTTGCCCGCATATTCCTTAATATCAATATCAATACTCTGCATCTTACTAGTTCCAATATCTGAAGTAGAAAGCCCAAGCATATCAAGTAATTTCAAAGTCACATCATAACTCTCAGGGTGAATACTAGTAGAATCTAAAATATTCTTCTCGCCAGTAATCCTTAAAAAACCAACCGCTTGAGTATATGCCTTTAAAGGAAGTAACTTTTTAATCTCTACTCTATCTTTAATTTTTCCATGTTCATTACGGTAATTAATTATTTTATCAATACTAGATTTCGTAAGCCCAGATACATACTTCAAAAGCGATACACTAGCCGTATTAACATTAACTCCCACATTATTAACTGACTTTTCCACCACAAAATCTAAAGAAGAAGAAAGCTTCTTCGGTGCCACATCGTGCTGATACATCCCAACTCCAATACTCTCAGGGTCTATCTTAACAAGCTCCGAAAGTGGGTCCTGTAACCTTCTTGCAATACTTATCGCACTCCTCTGTTCTACATGTAGTGTTGGAAATTCACTTATCGCAAGCTTGCTAGCCGAATAAACTGAAGCCCCTGCTTCACTAACCAAAATATATTCGCACTTATGCTTAGCCTCCTTTATCACATCAGCCACAAAAGCCTCACTCTCACGGGAAGCGGTACCATTGCCAATCGCAATTATATCTATCTTATATTTATCAATCAAATCAAGTAAAACTTTTTTACTTTGCTCTTTTTCATTTTTAGGTTCATGCGGATAAATAACTTTAATATCCAGCATTTTTCCCGTATTATCAACTACCGCTAACTTACAGCCAGTCCTATAAGCCGGGTCAAAACCTAAAACCATCTTATCTTTCATCGGCGATTGCATTAATAATTTTTCCAAATTTAAGCTAAAATTACGCGTGGCCTCATCTTCCGCCTTTTCTGTAAGCTCACTTCTAATTTCTCTTTCTATTGACGGTCCAATTAACCTTTTATAACTATCGCAAATAGCCTCCTCTATTACATAATTAAAAGGAGCTTCTTTTTTAATAATTTTCTCTTTTAAATAAGCTATAATCTTATCCTTATCAATATCCAAACCAACAGAAATAACCTTCTCTTTTTCAGCGCGATTAATTGCCATTACTCTGTAAGGCTTCGCAAAACGAACCTTTTCAGCAAAATCATAATACATCTCATAAACCTTGCTTTCATCAAGTGCATTTTTCTTTAATTTAGTCCTAAGTACACCCTCGTTAAAAGTATACCTTCTAATCCATTTTCTATAAGCCGCATTATCACTTATCCACTCGGCAATAATATAACCTGCCCCCTCTATAGCCTCCTCTTTAGTTTTCACATTTTCATTTAAAAACTTCTTTGTTAATTCCTCCAAAGAAACATTTGAAACAAATGACATAATTATCTTAGCTAAAGGCTCCAAACCATTTTTAATCGCCTCTGTAGCCTTAGTCTTCTTCTTTTCCTTAAATGGTCTATATAAATCTTCTACCTCAACTAACTTACTAGCCTTCATTATCTGGGACTTTAAATCATCTGTAAGTAAACCTTTCTCATCGATAAGCCTAATTACATCTTCTTTTCTCTTAAGTAAATTAACCTCATATTCATAAACTTCACTAATTTTTCTAATCTGTTCTTCATCTAAATTACCCGTAACTTCCTTACGGTATCTTGCGATAAAAGGAATAGTATTTCCTTCTTCTAATAAATGTAAAGTTTTGGAAACCTGAATTTCCTTAACTTTTAAATCATTACTTATATTCTTAATTATATCTTCGTTCATAATTATCTCACTTTCTAAAAGCATTATACATGGAAAAAAGAACCTTGTAAATCATTTATTCAAATACTTTTTTCCAACTTTACTATCCATTAAAGATGCCTTCTTAATCACCTTAAAACCATATTTTTCCTTAAGTTCATCAACCGTCTTCTCAAGTTCATTGTTATCCTCACGCACCTTCAAATCTTCGAATAAAGAAACCTGATGACTAGAAGTATCCGATAATTTATCTAACCTAACTCCAATTAATCTAACCCCATCTTCTACACTCATCTCACTTAAAATCGCGCATGCCACCTTGTATATTTCTTCTGTTAAATTAGTCGCATTTACTAATTTTTTTTGATGACTAACCCTCTTAAAAAATTTATCTTTCAAAGTAACAACAATCACCGAAGCATATTTTTTTTGTTTTCTAAGCCTTATAGCCACATTTTCTGAAAGTGCTAATAAATAAGGTTCTAACTCTTCCCTAGAAGAAATATTCCGGCTAAGTGTCGTCTCATTACCAATACCTTTGGGCACGGCCTCTTCACTTATAACTACATCAGAGCCTTTTCCATTAGCCGCTTCAATCATATCTATCGCTTGGTTCTTAAAATGCATATATAAAAACTTACTATCAGCATGCGCTAAATCATATATTGTATTAATATTCAAATTATGAAGTTTAATCGCTGTCTTCTTACCAATTCCAAATAAATCATCCACCTTAAGTGGCCACATTTTTTTAGAAACCTCATCTTCAAATAATGTATGTACCTTGTAAGGTTTTGAAAAATCAGAAGCCATCTTCGCACATAACTTATTATTACCAATTCCTATATTAACCGTAAAACCTAAAGTATCAAAAATTTCCTTCTTTAACCTAAAAGCAAACTCCACTTCATCACCATATAAATGCTTAACCGGTGTATAATCTAAAAAACACTCATCAATACTCATTTGCTCTATATCAGGTGAATACTTTCTTATCAAATCAAGCATCCTATCACTCATTTTCTTATAAAAATTGTAATTTGGTGGATAAACCTTTAAATTAGGACATTTCTTTTTCGCACTATAAATTGTCTCAGCTGTCACAACTCCTCTTTTTTTAGCTGGCATCGATTTAGCTAAAACAATTCCATGCCGAGAAGCTTCATCACCACCTATAATCGCATAAGTTTTCCTAATATCTATATTACTTCCATTTTTTAAATATAAAATAGCCGTCCATGACAAAAAAGCATTATTAACATCAATATGCATAATAATTTTCTTCATGAACATCACCCATAATTATTATATCACGAACATTAATTCGGAAAAACCCTAAAATAATAGATAAAACATATTGTAAATTATATAACTATTTGTTATACTTATATCAAGGAATATTCAATATAAGTTGGGTGTGCCAATTCTCATAAAAGAATTGGAGGTGATGCTTATGACCAAAAGAGAAAAAACTCTTTACGCCATAATATCCCTTCTATTTGTCTTAATATTTATTATATTATTCAAATAGAAAAAAACACCTAACTTAAGCAACCGCTTGATTTAGGTGTACCCAAACAATTGGTACATTCAACATCGCGAATTGAACGTTCCTTTTTTATTTTATGAGATTTCTCCCATCTATATACATAATATCATATTTTTAAACTTTTGACAAATATATTTTATAACAAAAAGTAACAAAAACGTTGTACCTTATGTCACCATTTGTTATACTTATATTAGGGAATATTCAATATAAGTTGGGTGCGCCAATTCTCATAAAAGAATTGGAGGTGATGCTTATGACAAAAAGAGAAAAAGCTCTTTACGCCATAATATCCCTTCTATTTGTCTTAATATTTATTATATTATTCAAATAGAAAAAAACACCTAACTTAAGCAACCGCTTGATTTAGGTGTCCAAACCATTTTGGTACATCCAACATGCGAGTATTGAATATTCCTTTTTTATTATATGAGATTTCTCTCATCTATATACATGATATCACATTTTTAACTTTAAGGCAACCTTATCCTCTACTGCCACGATAATATTTTCCATAAGTAAATTTATCTCTTGCTAAAAAAGAATAAACTGATGTTTGAACAACATTATTAGCTAAAGTCTTAAGCTTATCTCCGCCTTTAACCGCATCTACCATAACCTTATATAGCCCAAGTCTCTTTGCAAAAATCATATCCAAATAAAATGAATCTCCAACCATCATAGTTATTTCAGGTTTAGAAATACCATTAAATAAAATATTATTAACTAGTACAAAATCACCGTTAAACGGTTTCTTAGCTCCAGCCACAAAATTAACATTTAACTCTCTAGCAACCGGCTCAACCCTCTTATAAGAACCACTTGAATAAAGTCCCGGCATAATACCAATACATTTAATATGATTAAATAATTCCGTCAATTTACTTGGAACCTTCTTATCATCAAATGGTAAAATTGTACAGTCCACATCAAAAACTGCAAATTTAATACCATTTTCATATAATTTCATATAATCTATATCATAAACACTTTTTTCATAAGTATCCGGAATTAACTTTTCTAGCTCCATGTTGTTTCACCTCTCAAGTGTATAACATTATACACGCATTAGTAAAAGATGTCAAAATTACGCTATTTAGACATCTTTTTAATATAATCTAAAACCTCATTTTCCGTTTTACTAAAATCATCATAATTTGTCTCAAACCATTTAAGCTCCATCTTATTTCTAAACCATGTATATTGTCTTTTCGCATACCTTCTACTTTTACTTTTAATAAGTTCTATAGCTTCTTCCAAACTACACTTACCATCAAAATAATCAAATAATTCTTTAGGTCCAATCGGCGTCATCACCGCTTTACTTCTAATTCCTAAATCATATACTTCTCTTGCCTCTTCTATAAGCCCTTCAGAAACCATCTTATCCACTCTTTTATTTATCTTATAATATAAAATATCTCTGTCAGTCGTAAGTCCAATAAATAAAGTATCATAAAGAAGTTTAAAATCTTTCTCTTTTTCACTGTAAGGTGTTCCGTTAGCCTTATAATAATTCAAAGCATTTATAATTCTAACCCTGTTATTCAAATGAATATTAGTATTTGGGTCGACCGAAAGTAACATCTGATAAAGTTCATCATTACTAAGACCTTCATACTCTTCATTAGCCCTTGAAGGAAACTTATAATCGTATAAAACCGCGTTAATATAAAGCCCTGTTCCGCCAACTAATATCGGCACCTTACCTCTAGCTAAAATATCGTCAATTATCTTTCTAGCATCCTTCTGATAATCAAATACACTGTAATCTTCCCTTAAATCTTTCTCGTCAAACAAATAGTGTTTAACACCCTCAGTATCCTTAATCTTATTAGTCGCAATATCTAAACCTTTATAAATTTGCGTACTATCCGCATTAATAATCTCGCCGCCAAGTTTATGTGCTAAAAACAAACTTAAATCACTCTTTCCAACCGCCGTTGGACCAGTAATTACAATTACCATATCATCACCTTACTTTATCAGCATACTATCGCCAAATGAAAAAAATCGGTATCTTTTTTCAACAGCCTCTTGATAAGCCTTCATAATATTTTCTTTACCCGCAAGCGCACTAACCAGCATCACTAACGTCGACTTCGGTAAATGAAAATTCGTAATCAAATAATCTATCCCTTTAAACTCATAACCAGGATAAATAAAAATATCCGTCCAGCCTGAGCATCCCTTAAACTTGCCATATAAACTCGCAATCGTCTCTAAAGTTCTCGTTGAAGTCGTTCCTACCGCAATAATTTTATGACCTTCTTCTTTAGTCTTATTAAGTAAACTCGCAACCTCGTCACTCATTATATAATATTCACTATGCATCTTATGTTTCTCCACATCCGAAACACTAACCGGTCTAAAAGTCCCAAGCCCAACATGTAAAGTAATATACGCAATATTTACACCCTTATCTTTAATCTTACGAAGAAGCTCCTCTGTAAAATGTAAACCAGCTGTCGGTGCAGCCGCACTTCCAATATTTTTCGCATAAACCGTCTGATAACGATTTTTATCCTCTAATTTCTCGTGAATATAAGGTGGTAAAGGCATCTCACCAAGCTCATCTAAAATTTCATATAAAATACCTTTGTATTCAAGTTTAAAATGTCTAATTCCCTCATCTAAAACCTTAATACATCTAGCCTTAAGCTTGCCATCTCCAAAAGAAATAACAGTACCCTCTTTAATTCTTTTAGCCGGCCTCGTCAAACACTCAAAACAATTATTGCCATCATCTTTTAAAAGTAAAACTTCCACTAAAGCTCCAGTTTCTTCCTTAACTCCATAAAGACGAGCGGGCATAACCTTCGTATCATTTAAAACTAAAGTGTCGCCTTTTTCCATATAATCTATTATATCCGTAAAATGCCTATGACTAATATCACCCGTTTTTTTATCTAAAACAAGCAACTTAGAAGCATCACGTTTAGAAAGAGGAGTTTGTGCGATAAGCTCCTCTGGTAAATAAAAATCAAAATCATCTGTCTTCATTAAATCACCTTCTAAAATAAAGTATCTTGCTTATTTTTCTTTAAATAACTGTAAGCCTTTTCGGTAACCATCCTTCCCCTACTTGTCCTTTTTAAAAAACCATTTTGAAGTAAATAAGGCTCATAAACATCCTCAATCGTCGAAGCCTCCTCACCAATACTAGACGCAAGCGCATCAATTCCAACCGGACCACCATTAAACTTTTCAATAATGGAATTAAGTAAATTATAATCCGTCGCATCAAGACCAAAAGCATCCACCTTAAGTTTATCTAAAGCCATCTTGGTAATATCTAAATCTATATTGCCATCGCCCATAACTAATGCATAATCGCGAACCCTTTTAAAAAGCCTGTTCGCAATACGGGGCGTCCCTCTACTTCTTTTAGCAAGTTCCAAAGCTGCCTCTTCATTAATCGGTGATTTCAAAACTCTACTAGTTCTAAGTACAATCTGTTTAAGCTCATCTTCCGTATAAAAATTAAGCTTAGAGACAATTCCAAATCTATCGCGAAGTGGCCCTGTTAAATCGCCAGCTCTCGTTGTCGCTCCAACTAACGTAAAAGGAGGCAAATCAATCGTAATATTTCGGCTAGAAGCATCTGAACCCACAATAATATCTAACTTAAAATCTTCCATTGCCGAATAAAGTATCTCTTCGATAAATCTAGGTATCCTATGAATTTCATCAATAAATAAAACATCGCCGGGCTCTAAAGTCGAAAGGACCGCTGCTAAATCACCACTTTTTTCAATCGCCGGACCACTAGTCGTCTTAATATTACTGCCCATTTCATTCGCAATAATATAAGCCATCGTTGTCTTACCAAGTCCTGGTGGGCCATATAAAAGTACATGGTCCAAAGCCTCACCGCGCATCCGCGCCGCCTTCATAAAAATACTTAAATTCTCTTTCAGCTCTGATTGACCAATATACTCATCAATACTATCCGGTCTAATTGAAGTTTCAAAAACATCTTCGCCCATCTCTTCGCCGCTAACTAACCTTGCCATCTAATCACCTCCTATTTTAAAAGCAATTTCAAAGCCTCTTTTATCTGATTTTCGATATCTAAAGAACTATCAATCTTCTTTATAACCTTGTTAATATCTGCTGCCTTATATCCTAAACTGCGTAAAGCTTCTACTAACTCATCATTAACTTGCAAAGCGCCCTCATCGCTCTTCGTAAGTTTACCTTTCAAATCTAAAATAATTTGTCTAGCCACTTTATCACCAATCTTCGGAAACTTTTTCAAATATAAAATATTTTCTCTTTCTATTGCATCGATAATTCCCTCCGGTGACCCTAACGCCAACATCGGTAAAGCCATCTTGCACCCAAGTCCTTTAACCGACGTTAACCTTAAAAAAAGCTTTTTCTCATCTAAAGATTTAAAACCATATAAAGTTATCTCATCTTCTCTCACATGTTGATATAAATAAACCGTATACTCCTTATCTAGCTCAAAAGAATAAGGACTAGCTGTATAAACCAAATAACCTACTCCGTTATTATCGACAACTATATAATCACTCTCTATTTCCTTAATAAACCCTTTTACATATGCATACATAATAAACCACCTATTTAATTATAACACGAACACTCGTTTTTTAAAATAAAAAGCCAACCGAATTAAAATTTCCGATTGACAAACTTAGAAAACATAAGTCCTAAGAAAATCATATACACAAGTACATATAAAAACATTATAATATCGTTAAAAGTTCCAAAATCAAATGAATTTAAAATAGCCGGTATACTCTCTGGAATAAAATCAAAAAAACCAAAAGCATTATCTTTAATAATATAAGTTTTTAAATATGTAACTATTCTAAGAAATATATCAATCATCACAAACGCATATACAAACGCATGAAAATCTTTAAAAAATACAATTATAAGTATCAATAAAATTATAAGTACAATCACTGGAATTGTCATACTACCCCTCCTATTAAATCATCATAAAATTTACTAAAATCATTAACTTCATCATCATAAATATCAATCGTTAAAATTCCACTATTATTTAAACCTCGAAAACTATAATAATTACTTAAATCTAATTTATACATATAAACTTTAGAATTTTTCTCATAAACATTTAACATAATATTATAATTATTAGCTAAGCTTAAATCAGCTTCCGTATCATATTCGTATAAATTAATAAACCTTGAAAGTGGAATAATATACTGTCTACCACCTTCAATTACATTATAACTCAAATCTGAGATTAAATTATCTATAAAACTAGGTGTTATCTTTAAAACACTCAAATCAAAACCATCTATGACCTTAGCCTCTCGGTTCAAAATCAAATAAACATTTAAACCATTATAGTAATACCGGTTATTATTATATATAAATTCTAACCTATCATCATAACTATTTCCAAAAATAGCCTTTTGATTATCTGTATAAGTAAACTTGTAACTATCTAACTCTGGCTTAGCCTCGTCAGCAATCTGAACAGGCCTAGAATTAACCCTCACAAATATAACCACTATAGCTAAAAATATAAACCATAAAATAAGAGTTGTTATAGGCTTAAATTTTGAATCAGCCCGCATTTCCTTAAATTTATTATAATAATCTTTTATTTTTCTGCCCATATCACTTTAAAACTTTACCCACTAACTGTCCATGATAACCATTAATAAAATTTGAAGCTGACACTTTCTTTTTTCCTTCAAGCTGAATTAAAGTAAATACCACTTCACCATTACCACACTTAACCCCAAAACCATCTGGATAAAGAGCCGTAATTTCACCTGGTAAAGCCCTATCATAAATATTGTCTGTCCTGTAGCACTCCCACACCTTCATAATCTTATCATCAAAAATGCAGTAAGCACCAGGCCATGAATTTAAACCTCTAACTTGATTGACAATCTTTTTCTTCGTTTTCTTAAAATCGATCTTTTCATCTTCCCGGCTTATATTAAAACCATATGTAACCTCTGACTCATCTTGCGCCACTCTTTTATTACTGCCATCTATTATACTAGGTAAAGTATCTAATAGTAAATCACGACCTATAATAGAAAGCTTATCGTGCAGGCTAGATGCCGTCTCATCATCTGTTATCTCTACCTCTTTTTGGCTAATAATATCACCACTATCCATACTCTCAGCCATATACATAATAGTTACTCCAGTCTTTGTATAACCATCGATAATTGCATGATGAATAGGCGCCCCACCTCGCAGTTTTGGAAGTAATGAGGCATGAACATTAATACATCCAAGCTTTGGAATAAGTAAAAGCTCTAAAGGAAGTATCTGCCCATAAGCACAAGTAATAATTAAATCAGGTGAAAGTGAATTAATCTCTTGTAAAGCATCCTTAATTTTATTAGGTTGCAGACACAAAATATTATGTTTCAAAGCCACCTCTTTAACTGGTGAACACTTAACCTCTCCATGTCTACCGGCAGGCTTATCAGGCTGTGTAACTATTGCTCTAACCTTATATTTACTAATAAGACCTTCTAAAACTGGCACACTAAATAAAGGAGTTCCCATAAAAATAATTGTTGGCGCTTTTTTAATCTCTATCTTATCAAAATCCATATCATCACCTTAATTAATTTTATCACATTTTAACCTGTTTAACTATATATTTAACAAAATTATTAATAACAATATCCCTATATTCTAAGTGGGTTCAAATCTATATCCACATTTATCTTATTCTTATAATGACTGCGAATAAATTCCAAACACGTTAAAATTTCCTGAGTTTTTTTAAACTTAATAATAATCTGAACATAATATACATTGTTAATTTTAGGCATACTGGATGAAGCCGGACCTAAAATAATACTCTTCAAATTGTTCTTTAAATAATCCGCAATCTTATTTGCCGAAGAAAATACTTCATTATAATCTTTACCACTAACTTTAATCAAACATAAATTATAATAAGGCGGATACTTTAAAACCTTTCTTATCTTCATCTCCTCATTATAAAAACTCTCATAATCATTTTCCTTCGCATAAACCATACTATAATGATTAATATTAAACCCTTGAATAATAACCTCACCAGCTAGTTTATCCCTTCCAGATCGTCCAGCCACTTGACTTAATAATTCATAAGTGCGTTCACTACTCCTAAAATCTGGAATATTTAAAGTCGCATCTCCATTTACCACACAAACTAAAGTAACTAAAGGAAAATCAAGGCCTTTCGCAATCATTTGGGTCCCAACTAAAACATTATACTTACCATTTTTAAAATCATCTATAATTCGCTCATGTGCACCTTTATTTCTAGTCGTATCCTGATCCATCCTAATCACTCTAGCACCCTCAAACTCTTCCTTAATTAATGCCTCCAAACGCTCAGTTCCCATACCTAAAGAATTAATATCCCGGCTGTGACAAATAGGACACTCATGTAACTTAGGTGCTTTATAATCGCAATAATGACATTTCATAATATTATGGCTTTTGTGATAAGTAAGCGGAATATCACAGTTTGGACACTTATGAGTAAACCCGCACTCATGACATGTAATAACAGTCGAATATCCCCTTCTATTAAGTAAAACTAAAACTTGCTCACCCTTACTTAATCTATCACCCATTTTCTCTTTAAAAATTTCCGAAAAAACTCTATTTCCCTTTTTAAACTCTTCTTTCATATCTACTAAATAAACTTTAGGTAAACTCTTATTCACTCTGTTTTTCATAACCAGTAACTCATAAACACCAGCTTTTACCCTTGTATAACTTTCAATACTTGGCGTCGCACTACCTAAAATAACCGGAATATTATAATTTTTTCCTCGTCTAAGCGCCACATCTATCGCATTATATCTAGGAATATTCTCTTGTTTATATGTCGCCGAATGCTCCTCATCGACAATAATAATACCCAAATTAGTAAACGGCGCAAAAATCGCACTTCTCGCACCTATTACTATTGAAACTTCCTTTCTTTCAATCTTCCGCCACTCATCATATTTTTCTCCATTACTAAGGCCACTATGTAAAATTGCCACTATCTTACCAAATCTCTTTTTAAAAATAGAAACCACTTGTGGAGTTAAACTAATCTCTGGAACAAGTAAAATAGCTTCCTTACCTTGCTTTAAAACTTCCTCAATCAGCTTAATATAAACAAGCGTTTTCCCACTACCTGTAACCCCATGTAATAAATAAGGTTTAAAACAATCAAGCCTCACACTATTCAAGACCTTTTCCTGTTCTAATGTTAAAACATAATCTCTCTTTTCTAAAATAGTATCATCATCTAAACGATATACTTCTTTTAAAGTTTCCTCCAAAAAGCCATTATTAATTAATGTCTTAACCGCCGATACAGAAATTTTATTTGCCTCACTTTTTAACACCAATCCATGTTTCTTAACATAATCGAAAACCAATCTCTGTTTTTCAGACTTAAAATTCCCATCCTTAATAACCCTCAAATGCTTAAGTATTTTTTTATTTATATTATTTTTTTCTCTAGCCTTCAAAGCTCTAGGTAACATCGTCTGATAACACATCGTTAAAGGTGCTAATGTTTTTTTACTAATATACTTCCCAAGTTCCAACATTTCTTCATTTAAAACCGGTCTTTCATCAACCAACTTAATAATATCTTTTACTTCATAATCAAAACCATCATGCTCATATACTCTAATAATAAACCCCTCAATCACCCGCTTACCAAAAGGAATTAAAGCGCGCATACCAGCCATAGCTTCCATCCCATTAGGTATTCTATAAGTAAAAGTCTTATCAGTACTCTTAGATACAACCTCAACTAATATATCAGCAAACATTATATCACCTCCATAACTTCTTATTCATTGTAATATAAATATTTATACCTTTCAAGCCTTATACAAAAATACAAAACTTTCATATAAAACAAAATACCAAAATAATAAAATCTGAAAATTAACTTTCTTCAGATTTTATTTTCTCAATTTCAGTTTCAGATAAACCTGTAAGTTTTGCAATTTCTGATACATCCATTTTAGATTTAAGCATATTTTTAGCTATTTGCTTAATTCCTTGACTAATTCCTTGTTCAAGACCTTTTTCAATTCCTTGATTAAATCCTTGTTCAAGACCTTGTTCGAGACCTTCTTTAATAGCTTCATCTCGATCAGTATTCCTCATAAGTTCGTCCATCTCTTCCTTGTCATATAACCCAATAATTCTAGGGTTTTGATTTAAATCGTCAATTATTTTAACCATATTTTCTAAATCTTCATCTCCTTTAGCTAACTTCTTAATTTCCTTCTTATCAAGAAGTTGAAATATTACTAAAGCCTTTTCAACCTTTGAAAGAGACTCCTTACCTAAATTATAATACTTTTTTAAAGGATTGGCCATATTTATATGAATTCTTCTAAAATTTTCTTCATCTATATATAAACCATCGTCACTTTTCATAGAAAAATTTGTAAATAATTGATTACCAAATCTTTTAACAGTATTAAAATTAATCTGTAATACTTCACAGTCTTCTAACTTTCCTCCAGAATTATATTGCTCAGTAGCTATTTTATGGTGATATAGATTATTTTTTATTCTTTGACTCTTGTTTAAAGACCTATTAGCTTCAATATTTAAAGTTGTCCCACTTATTTCAGCTAAAATATCCGTAATCTTTTTTCTTTCATAGACATTGCTGACAGGAAGTTCCGTATTAATAAACTTCAAATTATCATAGACAAACTTAGGAGAATAATTAGTAACTTCTCCAATAATTAAAGAAAGTAATCTTCGAAATCTTAAATCTTGAATAATTGCTTTAAAAACACAGTCAGCCATAGAAATCATATATTCTTCATCATTTGGCCTTTTAACAGGTTTATCAGTCTTTTCTAAAAGTGCATTCATTGCCACACTCCTTTCTAAGAGGTTACCCTCTATATATAAACATACGTCGTAGAAATCATATTTCCTTTTTTATCAATGAAAAAAATCAAAAAACTTTTAATTTTCTGATTTTTAGCTTACAACATATGAACTAAGTTATCCACCATAATCTCTAGTAATTTTCAAACCATTTACTACTATAAACTTATCTAAATGGCTTTATTTGTACAATAATTAGCCTTTTCCACATAATATAAATTATTAAATTCTATCGATAACTGATGTGTTTTTAAAAATAAATTTTTCATCTTATCAGTTAAACCTAAAGTACTCGTAATTGAAAGGGCAAAAGGATGCTCCGTAAAATTAAGTGATACATCATTGTAATATCCACCACCTTCAACATATTCACCGTACTTATGAGCCACCTCAATATCACCACTTTTAACATAATCTAAATTATCAGATACTTTCATGTCCTGAATTAACTTCTTCGCATTATCTTTACCAGTCAAATAATACTTATAAACCTCTTTAATATAACCATTACCTAAAGAAGGCGATAAATTGCCAAAATTATCTGAATAATGAATATCATAACCCAAATTAGCCCAATACTCTTTAACCACACTTCTTCCACCAAGCTCATCCAAAAGCATTGCATAACCAATATTATCACTGTACCTAATCGTATACTCCAAAATAGTCCGAAGCTTATACTTCGTACCAATACTGTCATTTTGAATAATTCCACTACCACCAGTCTTATATTTAGCTAAATAAGTAAGTTCCTTATCCAAATCAAGCTTTCCATCATCAGCCAACTTATAAGCATACAAAACTGCCGGTAATTTAGTCACACTTGCCGCATAAAGTTCACTATCTTCACCCTTGCCAAAACTATAATCACTCTCTAAATCAGTATACATAAAATTCGCATTAACTCCATTATATAAACTAATAATCTCATCTCTCTTAGCCAAAAGCTCTTCACTAAAATTCTCTTCCTTTAAAATTCCTTCATCCATACATTTTTCATAAGCTTTTGTACTTTTCGAAATGTTTTCTAAAGCTAAATCAAACGTTTTTCCTATTTTGTTACTAAAATTTCCATCACCAGCTAAAGTCACATAACAAATAACTCCTATAATAATTAAAATAAACAAAAACACAAAAGATGATTTTCTAATTTTTCGCTTTTTTCTACTCATAAATACCACCATTATAATTATACAAAGAAAAACCAAAAATTTAAAGTATATTTATTTCAATTCTTCAAACATCCAATAGGAACAACATAAACCCCATCTTTACGTTTATAAGCATAATTACCTACACCTATTACTACCATCAAAAAAGAAGGCTTTTTCATTTTACTAGTATCCAATTTATTATTTAATTTTATCAAATTATTAACACCTTCTTCTATAAGTTTATCGCCACCAAGCTTAATTTCAATAAGCCCGTAAGAACCATTTCTTAAATGAATAACAGCATCACACTCAAGCGCAGAAGCATCCCTATAATGATATAAAGTACCATTAAGACTTTCAGCATACACTCGCAAATCTCTAATACAAAGATTTTCAAATATAAAACCAAATGTATTTAAATCATTAATCAAATCAAGTGGACCTAACCCCAAAGCCGCAACTGCTATCGAAGGATCAACAAAATATCTAGTATCCGCAGTTCTTATAGCTGTTTTACTTCTTAAATTAGGATTCCAAGCTAACACCTCATCTATAACAAATATCTTCTTTAAAGCATTAATATATGATAAAACCGTATCGGTATCTAAAGAAAATGAATCATTATTAACAATATCGTTTCTTAAAGTTAAAATAGAAGCTTGACTTCCAATATTTCTAGCATAACTTCTCATCAAATGCTTAACTCTGTTAGCCTCTCTATTTACTCCATCAACTCTTGAAATATCAGAGTTAACCACCGCATCATAATAATCAAATGCTTGTTCCAAAGCAATATCTTTTTCCAGCGAAATACTTCTAGGCCAACCACCTCTACAACACAAATAAGCAATATCCTCAAGCGATAACTTATTAACTCCATTAATATCTTTACCTTCAAACAAATCTTGCAAACTCACTACTCCAGATGATTCTAATGACTCAAACAAAGTCATTGGACGCATAAGCAAAAAAGAAAACCTACCAGTCCCAGTATGCGTTATCAAACTCTTATCAGTAGGTACTGATGAACCAGTCAAAATAAATTGTCCTTCTTCCTTTCTGTGGTCAACTTCAAATCTAACAGCATCCCAAATTTTAGGCGCAATTTGCCACTCATCTATAAGTCGTGGAACAGCTCCTTCAAGTAATAAACTAGGACTAATATCAGCAAGCATCATATTTTGTTCTTTACTATCAGGATTAGCCATATAAAGTATACTCTTAGCTATTTGTTCAGCCGTTGTCGTTTTCCCACACCATTTAGGGCCCTCAATCAAAACAGCTCCCTTACCTTTTAATTTTCTAATAAGTAAATCATCAACTACCCTTTTTTTATAATTATCCATTTCATCATCACCTTTTCCTCATTTTACCATATCATAAATTATTTATCAATGAATATTCGGTAATTTGTAGATTTTTTATTCGGTAATTTGTAAGAAAATCATTCGGTAATTTGTAAATTTTTAAAATTGGTTTTTTAAAGTTATTTTCATTAAATTATAGCAGTTGCCCCACTTTAAATGTCCTCTATAACTACTAATTATTCTTAAACCACTCTCTAAAGGAATTTTCTCTTCACGAATTAACTTCATTTTCCGTTTAAAATTTTTCTTTGTTAATTTTCGAACTTTCAGTATTACTTTATTATCTATAATACAGTATCTAAACCCTAAAAAATCAAGTCCTTCTTTACTAACATTAATAATCTTCGTTTTCCTATTCAAACAAAGACGATACTTTAATACCATCTTTTCTATTTCCTTTAGACAATTCTTTAAATATTCCTTGTCATTAGAAAGTATTACCCCATCATCCATATATCTTATATAATACTTAGATCCCAAATCTTCTTTAATAAAATGGTCCAGTTCATTTAAGTAAAATACGGCTAATATCTGACTTGTCATATTTCCAATCGGTAAACCTCGACCTTTTTTATATAAAGGAATTTGCTCAATCTCTCTAATTTTAATATTCTTTTCTTTATCACTTATATTTAACCCTCGAATTCGCTCTATCTCCATATTCTTTAATTTTTCTATCGTCCTATTAACATACTCCCTATCAGTTGAATAAATAATTTTTTTAAGTATATCTAAAACCTTTTTATCTTTAATTTTTTTATTAAGTAAATCTAACAAAATCTCATGGTCTATATTATAAAAATACTTACTAATATCATACTTAAGTGCATAAATCGTCTCACCTTTTAAATTATTCAAATATTTTTTTATAAGTTTAATTCCAAAATGCGTACCTTTATTTAACCTTGTCGCAATATTTGTCTCAATCAAACATCTATCCAATACCAGTAATAAAAACTTAGATGCCACCACATGATTAATTAACTTATCATAAATATTTTGACTCATAATAATTCTATACTTGGGCTCTTGAATTAAAAATATATTGTACATCCCACCCGCATAATTCTCATTTTCAAAAGTCTTTTTAACCCGGCTAATATTTATAGAATAAAAATCTTCAAATCTTTTAATCTTATATTTATTTTTAGTATTAACTCTAATTTGTCTCCTATAAACCTTTATAATATCTTCCATACTAACACTATCATATAGATTCCGTCTTCTTTTCATTTCTCATCCATCCATAAATCTGTTTTAAAATATCTAGTAAATGTAAAGAGACCTTTTGATATTTTTTATAAGAAATATACTTTTTATCAACTGCCGTCTTCAAATAAAAATCAATCATCCTAATATTAACAACTATTCTCGTCTGATAATATGCCCGCTTATCCTTAAACTCACTAGCCATATATGTAAACTCTAAAATATCATACATCGTTTGACTAATTTTGTCCCTAAGAACTTTTTCTTTAGCCGGAAAATTAGTAATAATCTTATCTAAATATAAAATTGTTTTTTTTATATTAATCACTACCCTAAAATTATCTACCATAAAATTTCCTCAACTTTATCCAATACATCCATAATTTTTGAATTATTTTTTAAAACTCTAAGCCTGTCATACACTTTATTAATTCTATCTTCCAAATTCAAATCATCTGGGACAAACTTATCATAATTGTTAAAATTAAACTTCTTACGTGTTATATCATCATCTTCAATAATTACATAATTTATTTTAAAACTCTTAAACTTTGAAATCACCTTATCATAACTGTTAATAGGAAAACCAACTCTTTTTATACCATTAATATCTTTAATCTTATAACTAAATAAGTTATTTAAAACATATACATCCTCGCCATAACACTCATAGAAAATACCCACCTTTATTAAAACTACATATTTTGGATATTTATTTTTATATAAATTATATTTATCAATTATTTTTACCATACAACCTCCAACAAAAAAGCAGTATCAAACAAAGGGATAATCCCTAATTGGTACTGCTAAAAATATAGTTTTTCTCATATCATATCTCTTTCAAATATTATAGACCATTAACTAATCACTAGGACATATTTAATAATCAATTTTACTAAAAATATCTCTGACTATATTTAATATTTAGTTAGGAAACAATTTGTCGATGTAGTTTTCCTAACCTGGGACAATACTTATTCTCTAATCTTTTCATTATGACCATATTAGTTCATAACCCATAGTGTTCTAGAGAGTTCCAGACAGCCGGACGGACCGCATTGGTATTGTTCGCATTGTTGTTGTTGAAGTTGCCGTTGTTGTTGTTGACATTGAACACGTTGTTAGAGTTGCCGGAATTAGGCGACAACCCAAACAAATCAATCATATTTAGTATTGCCCCATAACTGTCACCGAAAAATTTCATTTTTCGGCCTTTAGCGAGGCAGACGCCCCGCTACCAAACTCCTAACGGAGTTTGCCAAAATGATATACCTTATTACACAACTTATCCCAAAGTATATGGGTTATTTTGGGAACCATTTCCACCAGTTATTTTGACCTCAGAGCTTAGATAGACGACCGGACGGACCGCAAAGGTAAAGTACGCATCGTTGTAGCTGAAGCTGCCGTTGTAGTCGCTGACATCGAACACGTAGCTAGAGGTGCCGGAATAAGGCGACAACGTCCACCACCAGTTACTCGAATAAAACATCCATGTGGTTCCTTTACATTGTGCAGAATTCCATATTTGCTGCACTGTACCACAGCTACTTTTATTACTATTACTTCTTACATATTCACTTGCCGTAACCAATGCTACTTTTCCGTTCCATTTGCTTGCTTTTTCATTTTTTATGGTATTTGCCATATTATTATCATTAGATGCTACTGCACCAATACTCCAATCTTTAGCTACTATTTGACTTTGAGCTGTACTATTTAATCTATTATAATATGTGCTATTCAAATATGTATTCAAACTTGCTGGTCTGGCCCAATTATTACTATTAGAACTATCCCACACTCGATTTCCTATACTATTTATTCTCATTATCTTTATTGTTCCATCACACTCTATTGATACTATGCGCCAACCGGCTTTTTCATTATTGAAAGTTATATAGTTATTTGGATTTTTTCCTGTAAAGAAATACCTGCACTCATATGGGTCTTTTTCTAACCCCGCATCTTCGATTATTTGCTCACCTGCTGGTGGTTCTTTTGTACACTCAGTATAAAGTTCGTCTATAGCTCCTTTAACTGTCGTACTCGAAAGACCGCTTTCTGTATTATCATAACTTACCTCATTTGAAGGAAATGTAACTGCCGCATATACTAATGTACCCATACATAAAATTACACCTACTATAAAACCAATTATATTTTTCTTTATATAATCTTTTTTCATGATACCCCTCCTAAATAAAATAGACTAAAAGAAGTGCTAAAACTAAACCTAACAAATAACTTTTCACAAACTCTTTTACTTTTCCTTTCATACTATTACACATCCTTCCTTCATAAAACCAAATTCATATACTTTTAAACAAATCGTTAAAATATAAGGTACAGCTAACTACAAATATTTATATAAAACAAAGCCAATTTATCTAACCACTACCATACTTCTTCATTTTTTTCACTCTCCTTATCTTATAATCACAGTATATCACAATATAATCTTGCAGTAAATAGTTCGTGTGATTATTTTGCAGTAAATAGTATCATACTTGACGAAGGGGGATAGTTAAATATGGTATTAAAGTTTGATAATCTCAAAGATTTACTAATATTTAATATTAAATATTATCGGTACCAAAATCCGGAGTTTGACAGTTGAGTGAAATTAATATAGATAGTTTGCCTTTATAGAATAAGGGTTTTATTTTGTCAAGTTTTTGGCATTTTATGGTTGTATAATTTTGTATAATATGATAAAAGGTTATTAAGGTAGTGATGTTATGTTTATTAAAAAATGTAAATATTCAAATGGAAAAACTTTTTTATCAATTGTTCATGGTTATAAACAAGATGGTAAAGTTAAACATTTAACTATTAAAAAATTGGGCTACTTGGAAGATATTTTATTAGAACATGATGATATAGATGCTTTTTTAAAAGAACAATTATTAAATTGTCAAAATGAATTTGATGTTGACAAAGGTATTTTTATTAAAAATGAAAAAATGGACTTTTCTAAACGATATATATTTAATCTAGGTTACTCTATTTTAAAACAAATATACAATGAACTTGGTTTGAAAGAATTCTTTAAAGATAAACAGAAGAAACTAAAAATGAATTATAATCTAAACTCTATTTTTGAACTCCTAATTTATTCTAGAATTTTATTTCCAGCTAGTAAAAATGAAACTTATAATAACAAAGATATATTTTTTGATAATTTTGATTTTTCTTTAAAAGACTTATATCGTTCACTAGATTATTTTAATGGTTTCAAAGATGAACTTCAAACTCTACTTTGGAATAATACTAAAGATAAATATAAAAGAGATGCTTCTACTTCTTACTATGACTGTACCAATTATTATTTTGAAATTTCATATAATGATGAAGATTTAATTGATGAAAATGGTAACATTTTAGAAAAAGGTTACAGAAAAAAAGGACCTTCTAAAGAACACAGACCTGAACCTATAATCGGTCTTGGCTTATTAATGGATAAAACTGGTATTCCACTTTCTTATAATTTGTTCCCGGGCAATCAAAGTGAAAAAATCACTTTAAGACCCACTTTAAAAAATACTAAGTCTAACTTTGGTATTGATAAAACTATTGTTGTGGCTGATAGAGGCCTAAATACTTCTGATAATATATTTTTCTTAGCTGGTAAAAATAATGACACATCAAACAAAGATGGTTATGTATATGGTCAAAATGTCCTTTCTTCTGACAAAGAATTTAAAGATTGGGTTTTAAATCAAGATGGATATATTACTGATATATTTACTGAAGATAATGAAGAAATACATTTTAAACATAAATCTAGAATTTATGCGAAAACTATTCAAATTGAAAGAAATGGTAAAAGGACAAATAAATATACTGTTTACCAAAAGCAAATGGTTTATTTTTCACAAAAATATGCGGATAAACAAAAACGTGAACGTGATTTAGCTATAGCTAAAGCCAAAGATTTAATTAATAACCCAGGCAAATATACTAGAGCCACTTCTGTTGGAGCTGCCGGTTTTATAAACAATCTTTCCTTTGATAAAAATACTGGTGAGGTTATAGATAAAAATTTATCTTTAAACATCGATAAAATTAAAGATTTAGAAAGATTTGATGGTTATTATTCTATTGTTACTAGTGAAAAAGAACTATCAGACAAAGAAATAAGGGATATTTATAGTGGTTTATGGAAGATTGAAGAAACTTTTAAAATTACTAAAAGCGAACTTAAAACTAGACCTATTTATGTTTGGACTAAAGAACATATTGAAGCTCACTTTTTAACCTGTTTTATTTCTTTAGTTATACTTAGATTACTTCAACAAAGAACAAATTACAAATATTCTACTAAAGAGCTTATCAAATCATTAAAAACTTTAAATGTTAGATATCAAAACGCAAACTATTATCAACTATTAAACTATTCAAAACAAATTGATGATATTTCTCGTTGTTTTAATATTGATTTTTCAAATTCATTAATATCTAAGAAAAAAATTTCAAATTTATTAAAATAATTTATATTATACAACCTATTCAAAATGAGTTAAGCCTTGTTTTTATTAGCTTAACTCTTTTTTACTGTCAAACTCAGGATATAATCTTGCAGTAAATAGTTCGTGTGATTATTTTGCAGTAAATAGTATCATACTTGACGAAGGGGGATAGTTAAATATGATATTAAAATTTGATAATCTCAAAGATTTACTGATATTTAATATTAAATATTATCGGTATCAAAATAACCTATCACAAGAAAAACTAGCTGAACTATGTTCACTATCATCTAGATATATAACAGATATAGAAAGAGGTTTGCACTGTCCGACAATTCCAAAATTAGAAATAATAGCTAAAGCTTTAAATATAAAGCCATATATCTTATTTCAAAATCCCCCAAGAAGCCAAGAAATAATTAACAAAATGCAAAGTACTAGACAATATAATCAAAGAAGAAAAAAACGTTAAATTCATCTACACGAACTTAACGTTTTTATAATAAATATATTCCTAATTTTTTAAACAAGTTATGGGCACAACATATACCCCATCTTCTCTTCTATATGCGTATTTAGTAGCCGTAAGTATCATCAAAAATGATGGTTTATTCATTTCACTAGTATCTACAACATTAGAAAACTTTATCAAATTTTTAGCAGCCAATTCAATAGAATCATTGTTTCCTAACTTAATCTCGGCAGCACCCCATCTGCCATCTTTTAGATGTACAATAGCATCACATTCTAACCCACTCTTATCGCGATAAAAAAACACATCACCATCTAAACTTTGAGCATAAACTTTTAAATCTCTTAAACACAAAGCTTCAAAAATAAAGCCAAATGTTTTAAAATCTTTAAGTAAATCTTTATCAGTTGCCCTAAGTGCAGCTACTGCTATTGAAGGGTCAATAAAACATCTTTTTGCACTAGTTCTTATATCCGTTTTACTCCTAAGTTTAGGACACCACGCTTCCACATCATCAATTACATATAATTTAGATAAAGCATTTAAATAATCGACAATAGTCTTTTCAGAAATGGTAGAATCATTATAAAATGTATCATCTTTAATAGTAGCTAAACTCGCCGTTGTGCATATATTTCTAGATAAACTTCTAATAACCGTGCGAAGTCTATTAGGATTTCTCACAGTCCCATCAACAGTCTTAATATCATTTATAATTAAAGAATCTAAATAATCTCGTGGCACAATTAAAGCATCTCCCTTATTCAAATCGAGAGAACTTGGCCAGCCACCACGCGCACATAAATAAGCAATATCCTCAAGTTCTTTATTAGACACACCTTTAATATCAATAACACTATCAAAAAGTTCACTTAAAGAAACACTGCCAGTAGAATCATTAGATTCATATAAACTCATAGGCCTCATAAGCAATCTGATAATTCTACCAGTTCCACTGTGCATAGGTTCATCGTCTCTCGGAGTAATAGAACCAGTTAAAATATATTGATTTTTCAAACCAGTATTATCAACATCATACCTAATTGCATCCCAAAGCATTGGAGCATCCTGCCACTCATCTATAAGTCTTGGCTTTTCACCTTCCAAAAGTAAATCAGGTCTCATATTTGCAATTTCTAAATTATTTTCTCTAGTTCTTGGATTTTGAAGTTCTAATACACTTTTAGCATATTGTTTAGCCGTTGTTGATTTACCACACCACTTAGGTCCAATAATTAAAACTGCACCATATATTTTCATCCTTTTTTCTAAAATATCATCAAGTAATCTAGGCATATATTTTTTCATATTAAACCTTCTTTCTAATTAATTATATCACATTTATTAAAAAAATAAACTCTACTTCCGAATTTGGCACTATTTTACTTCCGAATTTGGCATCATTTTACTTCTGAATTTGGCAAAGTCAAAAAAAGAAGTGCCACTATTTATTTAACACCTCACTATGACTACCAATATTTACTACAATTAATAATTTATTAGAATTTTATAATTAATCATCAGATAATAACGCCTTTTTTAAATCTTCTACATTATCAAAACTTTTATACTCCTCAGGATACTTTTTAATATAAACAAGTTCTTTAGCAGCCTTTCCAAGTTCATCCTCAGTAAAATATTGATATAATTCAAAATTCTCTTTTTCCTGAGCCCCTTTATCAATTTGAACATTTATAGAAGTTGTTAAATTAGACATAATATCATCCCCTCATAACAAATATATCAGTTTTCATATAATTTATCAAATATTTTATATAAAAATAATATGATTTTTAATATGTTCTATTATATAAAAATTCAAATTTTTTATCCACTCTATAAATATTAATAAATAATTTAAATCTTATTTCGCATAATTTAATAAAACAAAATTCACATATTTAACAAAACGATAAAATATAATCAAAAAAGTTAAATTCAATTATACGAACTTAACTATAATAAAACTATTTAAATAAATCACTATGACTACCAGTATTTACCATTACCAATATTAAATCTTTTTCATAATATTGATAAATCAATAACCAATCAGTTTCTATATGGCACTCACCACAATTTTGATAATATTTATCATCTTTCAATATATGGTTTTTATATTTTTAATCTAAATCTTCTTTTAAAGCCAACTTATCAACAATATCTAATAACTTTTCTATACTTTTTCTTTGTTTTAAAACCTTCTTTAAACTTTTTTTATTTTTTTGAATAAAAATCAATCATCAGACAATAAAGCTTCCTTTAAAGATTGTCGATTATCATAGCAAGGATACATATTAGGGTTTTCTATAATTTTTCTTGCCTCATCTAAAGCTCTCAATGTGTCTTTACTAGGCTTAGGATTAGTTATTTCAAAAGGTATACCATCTTTTTTTATAATTTGTACCAAAAACATATTAATAGCCGTACTCATATTAAGCCCTAAATCTTTTAAAATAGCAGTTGCCTCTTCTTTAACCTTAGTATCAACATTTACATTAATTGCACTTGTCAAACTAGCCATATAATCACTTCCTTTCGAAAATAATATAACATATCATCACGATATTGTTAACTAGATAACTACATAATATAAATATAATAACTACAAATATTATATGAAAAAAATTAAAATTATATACAAAAAACATCTACATATTTTAAAAATAAAAAAAGAAACCCTATTTTTTTAGGATTTCCATAGCCTTACGCATCTTCATGTCATACTTAACAATATCAAGACCACCAAAAGCGTTTAAAAATTCATCTTCCTTCATTTGATATTTTTCAGCTAAATTCTTAGCTTCTTCTTTAGCCTCTTTATCATCAATTTCAATTTTTTCTTCTCTAGCAATCTCTTCAAGCATTAATCTATAAGTAATTCTCTTAATAGCTTCTGGTCTCATTTGATCTTTTAAAGCTTGTTCATCAGAATTTGTAAACTGATAAAACTGCTCAATAGTAATTCCTTGCATTTTCAAATGATCGGCATATTGCTGAACCATTCTATCTAACTCTTCACTAATCATTGCCTCAGGAATATCTACTTTAACATCTTTAGCTGCGGTCTCAAGTAAATCATCCATATATTTATTCTCAGCTTCCATTTCCTTACGAGCTATAATATTTTCAGAAATTTGTGCTTCTAACTCCTCTTTAGTATTAATTCCTTCCATACCTAAATCTTCAAAGAAATCTTTATCTAACTCAGGAATTTTAACCTCTTTAACTTCGTGAATAGTAACTTTAAAAATTGCCTCTTTTCCCTTTAAATCAGCAGCATGATAATCTTCTGGGAAAGTAACCTTAACATCCTTCTTATCCCCAGATTTTAAACCAATTAATTGCTCTTCAAAACCAGGAATAAAAGTTCCACTTCCAATTTTTAAAGAATAATTCTCAGCCTTACCACCTTCAAAAGCTTTACCATCTACAAAACCTTCAAAATCGATAACTGCTATATCCCCTGAAGCAATAGCTCCATCCTTCAAAACATCCTCCGCATATCTTTCGCGCATATGTTTAATAGCATCCTCAATCTCCGCTTCTTCAGCTTTTACTTCATCCTTTTTAATTCCTAAACCTTTATATTTGCCAAGTTTAACCTCAGGTCTAGTAGTTAAAGTAAACTTAAAAGTAATCTTTTCATCATCAACATATGTTAAAGCAATATCAGGACGTGCCACTAAATCTTTAACATCTGAAGCATGATCCGTCAATAACTTTTGATATGCCTTGTCAGCTGCCTCATCAGCTGCATCCATATATAATGATTGCTTTCCATAATGTTTAATAAATACATCCTTAGGCGCCTTTCCAGGCCTAAAACCATCAATTTTAGCTTTCTTATTGTTTTTCTTAAAAGCTTTATCTAAAGCCTCTTCCCACTCTTTTCCAACAATTTCAATTTCAACTTCTTTTTCACATTTTGCCATAATCAAATCCTCCTATATCCACACACCAAAGCCAATAGCTACCATACTAAGTAATAATCCAGCTGACCAAAAAAGCCTAACAACATCAGTTTCTGACCAGCCTAACTTCTCAAAATGATGATGAAGTGGTGCCATTAAAAATACTTTGGTATGAAATTTACTTATTGCAATCCACTGTATAATAACACTAAGTGTTTCTATAACAAACACACCAGCAACAATAATAAGCGTCACCTCGTGGTTCGTAATGATTGCCACACTAGCAAGTGCTGCACCCAAAGATAAAGATCCTGTATCACCCATAAATATTTTAGCCGGATAACAATTATAAAATAAAAATCCAATTAACGAACCAACTAAAACAAAACAGAAAATTGCAATTGCTTCATTACCAGAAGCCCAATCAGCTCCCCAAGTAATAATTCCAAAAGCAAAAAATGCAATCGCTGAAAGACCTCCAGCAAGACCATCTAATCCGTCAGTAATATTCACCGCATTACTACTTCCAACTAGTACAAATAGTAAAAACATTCCATAAAGAAAGCCTAAATCAATCTTAATACCTAAAGTGTGAATATCCACAATCGGATCATTACCACTGCTTAAAAATATATAGAAAAACACAAGAGCCACGATTATTTGTAATACTAACTTCCAAAATATACTAAGACCATTATTATTATGTTTTTTTATAATCAAATAATCGTCAATATAACCAAATATTGCATAAGCAATAAAGACAAACAAAACAATAAATAAATTTGTTGAAAACTCCACTTTTCCCGTCAGCACTAGTGCTATCATTATCAAAACCGTTGGAATAATGAAAATTATACCGCCAGTCGTTGGAGTACCATTTTTCTTCTTATGTCTTTCTCCTAAAGTGTTACTAACTTGCTGTCTAATATGCTTCTTCTTCAGCCACTTAATAGCAAAATAGCCAAAAATAACTGAAATTGAGAAACCTAACATAATCGACAGTACAGCTTTGGCTAATACTAACATATCCTCATCTCCAAGTAGTACAATTATACCATTTTTTCATACCATTTGTACATATAGTTTTAAAACATTTCTATAACTTCATCTAGCTTATCAATAACCGGAAACCCTTTTCCATCCATATCTAAATCAAATCTAATAGAAATGCCTCCATCTTTATCCCATCTTCTCAAATTTTCTGGATAATCATCAATCAAAATAGAATCTTGAACCTTAACCATTTTATTCTTATCAACTCGCTTAGGCACCGGAATTATTGTCACATCATCTAAATAATTTCTTATTAATTCAATTTTAAGTTCAGCTTCTTTCGTTGAAACAACATGCGTCAAAATAAAAACCTTAAATTTACCACAATTAATAATTTCCTCAATACATTTAAACGCATCATTTATCTCAGAACTTTGTCTCAAAACCTCACACCAATCCAAATTTTTAAAAAACTGATAATAACTCTCATAATCTTTGGTAATACCCTCTGCATCTGCTAACTTATAAGAAACTTCAATCGAATTATAAATAACTCCATCAAAATCGATATACAAATTCTTCATAAAACCACCCCTTTATAGAAAAAAAGGGAATTATCCCTTATTTTAAAGCATCTAAAAGTTCTGCTTTTTTCATAGTAGAGTAACCCTCAATTTTTTTATCTTTAGCTAATTGCTTAAGTTCAGCTACTGTCATTTTACTTAAATCAGTAGTCTCTTTCTCTTCTTTTTTAGTCTCCGTTTTTACAACAGCTTTTGGAGTATACTTCTTACCTTCTAATGCCGCTTTTGCTACTTTTACAAGTTCTGCAAATGCTTTTGGATCATCGATAGCAATCTCTGAAAGCATCTTTCTGTTCACTTCCACATTTGCTTTATTCAAACCATCGATAAATTTAGAATAACTAATCTCATTTAATCTACAAGCCGCATTAATTCTTGTAATCCATAATTTTCTAAAATCTCTTTTTCTATTTCTTCTATCTCTATAAGCATAAGCGCCAGAATGCATTACTTGTTCTTTTGCAGTTTTATATAATCTATGTTTACTACCGAAATAACCTTTAGCTTGTTTCAAAGCCTTCTTTCGGCGCGCACGATGAATAGTTCCACCTTTAACTCTCATTTTTATCCCTCCTACTTATTAATTAAATCTTTTAATCTCTTAACATCTGATGAACTCATCTCTGATTCATGATGTCTTCTTCTTCTTGATTGATTACTCTTATGAGTTAACTTGTGATTTTTCATAGCTGGTTGAAATTTAATCGAACCACTTTTTCTAACCTTTAAAACCTTAGATAAACCTTTATGTGATTTCGCTTTAATCTTAGCCACAAACATTCCTCCTATTTTTCTTTATTAGGCGCAAGTATCATTGACATAATACGACCATCGATTTTAGGCATTTGTTCAATAACCGCAATATCATGAGTTGCCTCTGCAAAACGCATTAAAACATCTTTTCCTAAATAACTGTGCGTAATCTCACGGCCTTTAAACCTAATACTAACCTTAACTTTATGACCTTTTTCTAAATACTTACTCGCATTATTTAATTTAGTATTAAAATCATGAACATCAATATTAACAGAAAGCTTATACTCTTTCATATCTAAATTAGCTTCACGCTGTTTCTTCATATTCTCTTTCTGTTTTTTCTTGTTTTCATATTTAAAACGATTATAATCCATTATCTTACAAACAGGCGGTTTGCCACCTGGATTCATAAGTACTAAATCAAATCCTGCATACTCAGCCAAAGTAAGGGCATCTTTAATAGGTTTAACTCCTAACTGTTCACCATTAGGACCGATTACCATAACCTCTTTTGCTCGTATTTGCTCATTGATATACAAATCTTTATCTCTTGCGATACCAGACACCTCCAATAAAAAAGTGAATACAAAGTATCCACTACATGCACATAAAATAAGAATAAAAACTTATATTGGCATTAAACCCACCGCTATTCGCTAGGTCGGGTGAGAAGTGGATACTTCTTCTTTCCTTTTTCAAATTACACAAACGATTATACATATAAATACTATGTTTGTCAAGCAAATATATGCTTTTTTTATTCTAATACCTTAATTTTTCAAAAAAGAAAGACTTATTTATCTTCCTCATGTAACTTATCAATAATATCTTCTATCTTCTGCGCATTTTTAATCGACTCATCATATACAAACTCCAGTTCTGGAATTTGTCTAATATCAACTCTATCGCGAAGTTCATGACGAATAAAACCACTAGCCTCCTTCAAAGCCTTACTAGTTTCCTTTATCTTGCTCTCATCTAAAACCGTAAAATAAACCTTCGCATATGATAAATCATTACTAACCTTCACATCAGTAATCGTCACAAAATTAATATCCCTATTTTTAACCTCAGTTGCAATAATATAACTAATTTGCTCGATTAAAGCATCAGATATTCTTTCAGTCTTAATATTACGCATTAATATCACCCACCTTATTATTAGTATACCACAGCCAAAATAGAAAAAACTAGTCAAACATCACTAGTTTCTCGTCTTTTTAAGTTGCCTGCCGCCTAAATCTAAATAAAACTTAAGTGGTCTTGCTCCAAGTTCATCAGCTGCAGCATATAACATTTCAAAAGTAAAAGCTTTATATGTTTTATACTTAATAAAACTATACTCATCATTTTTCCGAGTAACAATATAAACCTGCATTTTAATCTTACCATCATCAAATTCATCAAACTCATAAGCAAAGCCAATCATATCATCTAAATACATTTTAAGTTTAATATTTTCAAACATTGTATTTCACCTTAAACAAATTATATCTTCTTAACTTTTTGAAATGGAATATTAGTCTCTTTATTCGCATAAAAAGCAAGGGGCTTCGCATGAAACTCATCAATTATAACATAAAGCATTTCACTAGTGCGCAGTTTATACTTACGATATTTAATAAATTCATAATCATCTCTTTTAACAACTATATAAAGTTGCATTACCTTCTTACCACTTCTATCATTAGGTAAAAACTCATAAGCAAAACCCACTGCCTCCATAAAGTTTTTTCTAAGCTTGTTATATTCAAACATGTATAATCACCTTCCAAAAATTTATCTTTTTACTAAAACCATCTCATAAACTTCTATCGTATCACCGACTTTAATATCATTAAAGCCATCAATAGTAATTCCACACTCATAACCCTTTTTAACCTCTTTAACACTGTCTTTCTCGTGCTGTAATGAACCTATTTTACCATCATAAACCACAACACCATCGCGAATAACCCGCGCATTAGCATCCCTTCTAATCACGCCATCACTAACCGAGCAACCCGCAATATTTCCAACTTTAGAAAACTTAAATATCTGTCTGATTTCCGCCGTACCCAAAATCTTCTCTTCAAACTCTGGGTCAAGCATTCCCTTCATAGCCGCTTCCATTTCCTCAACTACTTTATAAATAATATTATAAAATCTAATCTCTACGCCTTCATCTTTAGCCTTGTCTGCAATAACCTTTGAAGGCCTTACATTAAATCCTATAATAATAGCTGACGAAGCTTTGGCCAAAACAATGTCACTTTCAGTAATACCACCAACACTACTTCTAATAACATTTATTCTAACACCTTCAACATAAGTTTTTTGTAAACTATTCTTAACCGCTTCCGCACTACCATTAACATCAGCTTTGATAATAACATTTATCTCTTTCAAACCTTCACCAATCTTCGCAAATAAATCATCAAGTGTAACCGTAGACTTAACTTGATTTTTCTTAGCTTTTGCCTGCTGCATACGTTCAGCAGCAATACTCTTAGCCTCCTTCTCAGAGGCAAAAGTCATAAATCTGTCACCAGCCGATGGCACCTCATTTAACCCTGTAATCTCTACTGGCTGAGATGGTAAAGCCTTTGTAATTTCTTCCCCCTTATCATTTCTAAGCGTTCTAATCTTGCCAAAAGTGCTGCCAACAACTATTGGGTCACCAAGTCTAAGCGTTCCATTTTGAACAAGCACCGTAACCACTGAACCAACATGCTTATCAAGCTTAGACTCCACAACCGTTCCCATCGCATAACGATTAGGATTAGCCCTATAATTATTAACCTCCGCAATAAGCAAAATATTTTCCAGTAAATCGCCAATACCTTCGCCAGTGATAGCCGAAATCTTCGTAAAAATAACATCTCCGCCCCACTCTTCAGGCATAAGTCCCGCATCAGCCATTTCTGTCATAACCTTATCTGGATTAGCTCCAGGTTTATCCATCTTGTTAATCGCCACAATAATTGGAACGTTAGCTGCCTTCGCATGATCAATGGCCTCTTTAGTCTGAGGCATAACCCCATCATCAGCCGCCACAATAATAATAACAATATCCGTAATACTAGCTCCTCTAGCTCGCATCTCTGTAAACGCCGCATGACCAGGTGTATCGATAAACGTAATCAATTTGCCATTATACTTAACCTGATAAGCTGAAATAGCCTGTGTAATTCCACCAGCTTCACCTAAAGCCACATTTGTCTTTCTTATCGCATCAAGTAAAGTCGTCTTACCATGATCAACATGCCCCATAATTGTCACTACTGGTGGTCTTGAAACTAAATCTTCTTCTTTATCCTTAACTTCAAATTCCTCGAAATTAGCCACATTAGCCGTCTCTTCCCTTTTTAATTCCTTACCATAATCAAGGACAATTATCTCCGCATTTTCAAATGAAATAGCACTGTTAATATTAACCATAAGACCTAAAGAAAATAACTTTTTAATAATTTCACTAGCCGCTACTCCCATAGCTGAAGCCAACTGTGAAATCGTCATATTTTCCTTGTATAAAATAACATTTTCATCATGAGTAGGTGCATTACTCTGTAACTTCTCCTTACTCTTATACATAGCCTTCTTCTTTTGTGCTAAACTCTTCTTGCCATCATTTTTCTTAACATTTTTAATTTTTTTCTTCTTGCTCTGACTATCCTTAGTATCCCTACTACTCTCTTCCAAAGCCACCTCTTCAGCAATCTCTTCGTCAGAAAGCTCTTCACTAATCTCATCGAAACTATTATCTAACATAATAATAGCCTCTTCATCAAGTAAATCGTCCTCATTTTTAACATCGATATCAAGTAAAGCACATTTTTCCAAAACTAAATTAACATCACGGTTAATATCCTCTGCATACTCTTTAACACTCATCATATTTACGCACCTCTTTTCTATTAATCTAATAAATTATTAAGTTCATCAAAAATCTCTGAAGGAACACTCACCTCTAACTGTCTATCAAGTATTTTATTCTTCTTAGCTTTCAAAAATACTTCCTTATCCTTTTTTAAATAAGCTCCTCTGCCATTAGCTTTGCCACTTGGATCAACGATAACCTCACCAGTTGGACTCTTAACAACTCTAATAAGCTCTGACTTTGGATACTTCTCTCTCGTAACCACACACATCCTCATCGGTATTTTTCTAGTCTTCATAAATACTAATACCCTTTTCACTAGCTTGTGCCGTAGTTTCCACATCAATCTTAAAATGTGTAAGACGAGCCGCCAACTTAACGTTCATACCCTTTTTACCGATTGCCAAAGATAAATCAGCATCACCGACAACCACTAAAGCCTCTTTTTTCTTCTCATCAGTTACAAACACATGTAAATTACGAGCCGGACTTAAAGCATTTTCAATAAATCTTGCCTCATCACTTTCATACTTAACAATATCTATTTTCTCACCATTAAGCTCTGAAATAATACGGTTAATTCTGCTGCCGTGCTCACCAATACAAGCACCTACTGGATCGACATTAGGATTTTCCGAATAAACCGCAATCTTCGTCCTATTTCCAGCATCCCTAGCCACACTGTAAACTAAAATAATACCTTCATTAATTTCCGGAATTTCAAGCTCAAAAAGTCTTTTAACAAATCCATAATGCTTTCTAGAAAGTAAAATTAAAGGTCCCTTAGAATTATTTTCTACCTTAGTAACATAAACCTTCAAACTAGACCCCATTTTAATCGTCTCACCAGGAATAATTTCACTCTTAGGTAAAATACCTTGCGTTCTTCCTAAATCGATATAATAATTACGAACATCCTCCATTGCGACAATACCCGTCATCATCTCATCTTGTTTATCGGCAAACTCATTATTAATAATCTCTCTTTCAGCCTCTCTAATCTTTTGAACCACAACCTGTTTAGCCGTTGAAGCCGCTACTCTTCCAAAATCCTTAGGCGTAACTTCCTTCTCTATTGTCTCGCCAATCTTAATACCAGGCACTTGTTTCCTCGCATCCGCTAAAGTAATGTGAATTCTATCGTCATAGTGAAATTCTTTTTCGATTTCCTTTTCGTTACCCTCTTCATCAGTAACAATCTCTTTTTCTAAAACTCCATCTTCTTTTTCATACTTTTCATTAAAAACAACCGTCTTATAAGAAAAAATCTTAATCTCACCAGTTTCCCTATTAATATCCACACGCACATTTGAAAGTGAATGATAATTCTTCTTATAAGCACTAGTTAGTGCAAGTTCCATCGCATCATAAATAACATCTTTATCAATACCTTTTTCTTTAGACAAATTTTCCACAGCTAACTTAAATTTTTTACTGTCCATCTTCGTCACTTCCCTTCTCCTTAGAACAAATATCTAATACATAACTCTCACTAATTGGATCAGCCTCATCTAATATTGGATTAACAATCTCATTTACCTTAACACAGTCACCAACATTAATATAACCAGCCTTATCGATAACTAACCTCAAAGTATTCACATTATCTTCCTTACCATAAAATACTTCATCCAAAACATATCCAGCATCCTCAATGGCTCTGCCAAGCAAATCTCTAATTTTCTCTTCCAAAAATACACCTCCTTAACTACATTAAAGAGTGGGACCACCCACTCTTTTCTGCACGTCTAGAACCATTATATCATAATTTTCTGGCTTTTAATACCTTTTTTCTCATAATATCACTTACATTATCTATCTTTTTCCTCAAAATACGTGTTATAATAAAAACGGTGATAAAAATGATAACAAAAGAAAATCAAAATAACTATAAATATATTCTAAAAGGTAGCCTCGTTTTATTCATCTATTTTTTCTTTAGCTACTTCCAAACCCTACCTTTCGCTCTCCTGCACATAAACACTAATGAACTTCCAAATTTAGTTAAAATAATCTATACCCTATCAGTCGAACTATTAATGATGTCAATTATCTTTTATATTTTTGAAAAAGAATATAAAAAAGCCTTTCAAGACATAAAGAAAAACCACCGAAAATACTTTGACGAAAACTTAAAATATTATATCATCGGCCTAATTACTATGATGGGCGCTAATATATTAATAAATATTTTAGGCGGTGGCTTATCAGCCAATGAAACAGCTATCAGAACCGAATACGCCACCCTTCCAATATATACCTTTATCTCCGCCGTCATATTAGCTCCTCTTTTAGAAGAAAGCGTCTTCAGACTAGGTTTCAGAGCCATTTTCAAAAATGATTTTCTATTCATAACTATATCTAGCTTAGTCTTTGGTGGTCTTCATCTTCTAACCAACCCCTTAAATGAATTATTCCCACTATATTTATTATCATACTGTAGCTGTGGTATCGCTTTTGCCTATATGCTCAAAAAAACCAATAACATCCTCGTCTCATCCTTCTTCCACTTTATGCATAATGGCTTAATTCTCGCTTTACAAACTTTCCTTCTCATATTCTCATAAAGACTTTTGTCTTTTTTTCTATTGTGGTAAAATTATTATAGGTGAAAAGCATGGCTAAAGAAAAACATTTCTCATTTTTAAAATTATTTTTAATTATAATACTAATCATCGGTTTAATAATAGCCTATGGCTTTTTAATCGAACCCAAATTAATAACTGTCAAAGAGCAAAAAATAACCATAAATAACTTGCCAGATAACTTTGATGGTTTCAAAATCGTCCATATTTCAGATATCCATTATGACAGATTATTTGACGAAGAAAGTCTTAAAAAACTAGTCAAAAGCATCAATGAACAAAAACCAGATATTGTCGTCTTAACTGGCGACTTAATCGATAAAGATACTCATATGACAACCAATATGGCCAATAAAGTAAGTAAATACTTAAATAATATATCCGCCACCACCGGCAAATATGCCATAAACGGAAATAACGATTTAAACTTTGATGAGTGGTATAACATCATTACAAATGGCGGCTTTAGGGACCTAAATAATACCTATGACACTATCTATAAAGATGGCTATCAAAGCATATTCATATCAGGCGCTAGTACCATCAAAGATAAACTAAGTATCAATGATAAATTAAAAACTTCGGTAGACTACCTAAACTCATTTCAAAAAGATGGACCAGTCTATAAAATATTACTGCTCCATGAACCAGACGCCATCGACGATTTAACCGTAAACCCATTTGACTTAATACTCGCTGGCCACTCCCACGCCGGTCAAATACGGCTGCCTATCATAGGCCCCGTCTATTTGCCAGATGGCGCTAAAAAATACTATGAAAACCACTATAAAATAGAAAATGCCGACCTATATATTTCTAATGGTCTAGGTGTTTCAAACTTTAACTTTAGACTATTCAGCGTCCCATCATATACTCTATATAGATTAGTCAATTAACGCTAAGCTTATCTCAAAATAAGCTTTTTTTCAAACCCTTTTTCTAAATTATCCTCCAAAAAGTCCGCATAAATATCATCTAAACTGTTCAAACTTCTTATCATATCAAAATCAATTTCACTAGCCTTGTATCCTCTTTCTAAACACGTCCTAATAATAAACATCTGATTATAATCAAACTCCTCTTTAGCATATACCTTAAGTTGCTTTAAAGTAAGTCCGTGTTTAGCCCCTTTATAAATTTGGTACATCTGGTCTTGAGAAAACTTTCTATTAGTATAAAGCAAAATCTTTTTCTCATCAAAACCCTTCTCATATCCTAAACGCATAAGCCACATTTCATAATAAAAAAACTCTGCTCTTGCATACTTATCAACTTCATCCTGAGAAAGCCCATGCTTAAACCCTTTAAAAATTTCCTTAAGCTGATTAAACTCAAAATCACCATTCGCATATCTTTTAATAACCTTCAAAGAAATACCATCTTCTAAAGCTTTTAAAACCTCCAAAATCTGATAATAATCTAAAATAGGATTTGCAATTAACTCACCTTCTGCATAATCCATCCCACTTTCCAAAGCCTTCCTAATAAGCTTCATCCTATAACGATCAAAACTAGGCCTTGCAAATAGTAAAATCTTCTTATTAGATAACCCATGCCTTAGGCCTTTTTTTATCTCCGAAAACTGCTCTTTACTGAAATCATCTTTATTTATATTTTTCATCATTTGCCCTCCTTTTAAATTGGAAATACCATATTACCACTATTGATTATTAAAGTCAAATTCAAAAAATTAAAAAAAGTGACCAAAAATCACTCCACATCATAATTCCAAAGCCCAAGTTTGCCCTTCACATAAATAGGCTCAATTAAACAAACATCTTCTATCTTAAAAGCATAACCTTCATATTCCCTATCATCTATTATATGCTTGTAAACCAAACTATTCTTCTCCTTTAAAACCTTTCTAAAATTATCGTCTACTTTTATAACATCACTTATTTTAGCTTTAGCTATAATACATCCAAATTTATAATCTAAATCATAAACCTTAAACTCTTCCATTGCCTTCTTATCCGCACTCTTACTCGCCTGAATTAAAATATCCCCTCTATATTTAGTATTCCAAGTCCTAAATTCATATTCCTTAATACCATAAGCAATTAAAGCTGCATATGGCTGCTTTATCGTAATAACTTTCATCTCATCACCTTATAATCATTAAATAAATACTTATCCGGTAAATACAAAAATTCATCACCTTTACTAAAATTATGGTCTTGGCCAGGTACTATAACCACATTTACATTTCTAAAATCTTGTATCAATGGTAAATAATTAAAAGATGGGTCCTTACTGCCAAACACAAAAGTCAGCTTTCCCTTGTAATTTCTTATTCCATCCTTAGTTTTGTGCAAATTTATCATTAAAGGTAAATTAACCAGTAACATCTGCTTAACATTATAATTATTATATTCCTTTTGTATTCCCTGCATCGCCCCATTAGAAATGCCCATAAAATATATATCATTACCACCTAAATAACTAGCCAAATTATCAAAATCATCATCCAAATTCATATCAGACAAATTAGCGGCCACAATCACCGTCAGACCAAAATTATAATTAATCCTTTTAGCCATCTTTAAATACTTATTTTGATGTCCATAAATCGAACCTAAAACACCCGTCTTAATAAAAAATACATCCTCACTTCCCTTTATAATTCCATATTTATTGTCTATAACCTCATCAAACTTCAAAATATTAAGTCTAAGTTCCTCATCAAACTTATTAGCTAAAGAAACTAAATAATCTTTATTCTTTAACTCCCTTAGTAAATCTTTATTAACTCCATAAGAAAGTCCAGCTAAAGCGCCAGTCAAAGCCCCAATAGTATCCGTATCACCACCTAAATTAATAGCTCCGATAATTCCTTCCATAAAGCTGTTCGTATTCAAAAAAGTCCAAATAACTGCCTCTAATGTATCCACCACATAACAACTAGACTTAATATAATCTAAATCAAGCTTATATATATCCGTCGTCAAAAAACGCTTATAAGCTCTTCTCGCGTTTTCACTAAACTTATAATAATTCAAATCTTTAACCTTTTGATATGCTTCAAATTTATCATAACCAGATAGTAAAAAATGAACATACTTAACAAAAATAAAACACCCCATAATGCAGTATTCATGCATATTCGAAAGTGATGAAACCTCACGAACAACTTTTAATAAATCATCATCACTCATACCATCATAAAAAGTATATAAAGCAATAGGAAGTATTCTCTTAAGCGAACCATTACTATTACTAACCTTATCCCCACAGTTAAAAACATCCGCCTTACGTGTAAAATGTTTAAGTAAACTATCTCTAGTAACATCTTCTACATCAAAAACAATTCCGGTTGCTGTATATTCACCTTTGTTCATCCAATTATAAAAACGCCTCATCATATCGTCATAATCTATTTTATGCGTGCAAACCAAAGAATCAATCGTCGCTAAAACTAAAGCTGTATCATCGGACCATACTCCAGATGGCACTCCAAAAGCTCCAAAACCTTCCATTTTTACAACCGGGTTTGCAATCAAATCCTCCCTTTTTCTATTCTTACAAAAAACTCCCATCGCATCGCCAAGTGCAAAACCTAAAATACTATCTACAATTTTTGTCATACATCTACCTTCTAACTAAAACTATTATATCAATATTTTTTTAAAATAAAAACCATAAGTTTTAAAACTCATAGTTTTCCATGATTAAGCCCCCAGTTTTTCGCATAAGAGCAAGAACATTTTACCTTATAACCACCCTTTTCAAAATAATCAAAAGCCCTTTTAACAAGCTCACCTGCAATACCTTTACCTCTTAAATCATCATCGACATAAGTATAATAAATGTTTGCTTCACCATTTTTTATTTTAAAACAAACTTCACCCTTAACTAAACCATCTAAAAGATAAACAATCTTATCATCTAATAACTTATACATTTACTCCTCCAATAACAACTCAATCACATTTTTATAAATAATGCCATTTTAAAAATAGTCTAATTTATCTACAGAAATTACATATCCATAAAAACTGGTTTTATTTTCCTAAATTATATATAATTTTTTTCTATTTTCTAACTAATAATACAGCACTTTCCACATGATAAGTACACGGAAACATATCAAATAAAGTAACCTCTTTAATAACATACTCATCTTTAAGTAATTTCAAATCACGTGCCAAAGTCATCGGATCACATGAAACATAAACTAACCTAGAAGGCGCAATTTTTAAAATATCCAAAATTCCTTCCTTAGTAAGTCCACTTCTAGGTGGATCAACAACAATATTATCAGCTTGAAATTTTAAACTATGAATTATTTGACTAACATCACCACATATAAACCTCACATTAGAAATATTATTCAGCTGCTTGTTTAAAAAAGCACATTTAACCGCTTCCTCATTTATTTCGGCTCCAGTAACCTCACTAAAATACTTACTTAAAAATAAACTAATCGTTCCTGTCCCACAGTATAAATCCAAAACACTCTTTCCCAAAGAATTATCTAAATACTCTAAAACCTTATTATATAATTTTAAAGCCACACCTAAATTAACCTGAAAAAAAGCTTCCCTAGATACATAAAATTTTAAATCACCAAGCTTAGCTATTATATTTTCCTTGCCATAAACAAGCTTGTCATCCATATAAATAGAAGCCGCATGCCCCTCAAGCTTCGATATATCCATATTACCCTTTATAATAATCATAATCTCGCCAAAATCTTTAATTGTAATTTCCAAAGCGCCCCTTAAATTAATGCCTTTTAAAATGCTGATAATCTCATTACTCTTAATGCTCGCAATCTCACATCTATCAATCTCGATTAGCTCATTTGAACCATTTTTAAAATAACCAAGTTTCCCATCTTTAACCTTCAAAGTTATTTTATTTCGGTAAAAATAAACATCATCACTTGGAATTATCTCTTTAACTACACCCTCTATTCCTGCATATCTTTTTAAAATCCCTATAACTTTATTCTTCTTAAACTCCAAAGCCTTAGAATATTTTAAACATTTAAGACCGCATCCACAGTTTTCTAAACTACATTTAGGCTCTATCCTATCAGAAGACTTTTTAAGTAATAAAGTAACCTCTCCTACCATATATTTCTTCTTATTTAAAATAATCTTCACCATAGCCTCTTCAAAAGGAAGTAAATTAGGTACAAAAATAATTTTACCTGACACATAACCAATTCCTCTGCCAAAATCATCTAAACGTTCACACTTTACCAAAACTTCATCCATAACCACATCACCTTAATGCAATATAACATTTTTCAAATAAAAATTCTTTAATTTTATCATCATTATTTTCATAATACGAAATTAATAACTTCTTAAACTCATCAGTTAATTCTGCTGGAATTGCAATTATTCCAAGTCCCCTTGAAATCAAATAATGATTAGCAAACAAAACCGCTGTCCTCTTATTACCATCGATAAATATTTGTTTTTTCATAACATATAAAAGTAATTCTATCGCTTTATAAACATCTAATGTATCGTTACTTAATAATATATCTATTTCACTAATTATATCACTTTCCAAAGGAATACTAGGGACCCATTTTGTACCGCCAATCTTCACAGGAGTACTTCTTACAATACCAGCATTATAATAAAATCCCTCAATTACTAATTTATTAATTTGTGATAATAAATAAAAATTATCTTTAGCTAAAACGACATTTTCATCTAAAATAAATTCCCAAGCATGTTTCAAATTAACTATTTTCATTATATCATCACTAGTCATATTATTAACCTTGCCACCATTTATAATATTTTCAGTTTCTACAAATGTCGCTGTAACACCTTCTAAAATAGCCTGGTCATAAATAGTGTTAACTAAATTTCTTTTAGCAAAATCAATATTAAGCTTAACCATATCACTTAATTTTCCAGTACTATAATTAAATTCTGTTAAAGTTTTCTCTAGCTCTCTTATTTCCTTTTTTATTTTTTTAGCTTCAATATTATTATTCAAAATCAAATTGTAAATATCATCTGTATATTCACCAACATATTTTGTCGTTAAAACTCCATTAATTCTATAATGTACATAAATATATTTTGCCGCACCCTTTTCTCTTATTTCTATAGAACCATAAATTAACGAATCCAATTTTTTTTCTAATTCTCGTTTCTTGGCTAAAACAAACAATAACTCCACATTATTATCCATATTAAAAATCAGTCCTTTCAGCTATATAAAGCCTCTCTTTCTTTTAATACATTATAACACTTAAAATATAAAATGTGAAACATTTTTATAGTTATAAAGCAAAAAAGTTTCACACCAAAATTTGACAAAACACCTGATAAATTTTAAAATAAAATTGGTGATAAATATGGATCTAATTGAACTTTATATGCAAGCTTTTAATAGCTTACCTTTCTATTTAACTACAGCCTTAAGTGGTGGAATATTCATTACTTATATAAGTAAAAAAATAATATCTTCAAGCAAAATTAGAAAAGAAAACAAACTTAGACATCTAAAATTATATCGTAGTATTGGTGAAATTAAAGAAACAAATAAAGAAAAAAACAATGACGAACTAACTAAACTAACCAAATTATTCTTTAAAATAAATGATAAAAAAGACTATCTTAATATTATTAAAGAAATTAAAATTCCCGAAGAGTTAAAAGAAATAGTAAATACATTTGTCCAAAATATTGATGAAGAAAATCTTAAATACTGCGCGCAAAACCTAAAAACCGTCAAAATAGAAAACAAAAATATTATTAAAGAGATAAAAAACTACTTATCAAATCTAGACAAATCAACCATTAATGGTGGTCTTTATTATAATAACACCAACAACATCGATATATTTATTGATTCAAAGCAAATCCTAAGTCACGAATTTATTCATATGTGTACAAACAACAAAACTAACTGTGGCTTCAATTTAGATACTCCCTTTAATGAAGAAATCGGCCTAGGCTTAAACGAAGGATATACTGAACTTTTAAATCAAAGAATATTTAAGTATAAACATTGCGCCTACTCCAAAAATGTTGGCATAGTAAAACTATTAGAAACTTTTTTCGATAACCCTAAAGACTTAGAAGATGCCTTTTTCCATAACGACTTAGATAAAGTCATACTTCAGTTTTGTAAGTATGGCACTAAAGAAGAATTCTTTAATCTCTTAGAAAATTTAGATAACTTTGCCACTGGAACAATTCCTCTAAAAGACTTTGCCCAATATCATAAGCTTCAGTTTGAATTATATGAAATTATAAAAAGAAGCAACGACCCAATAAAAATCCAAAACTTTGAAAACATTTTATTTCAAAACCCCTTAAATAAAATCTTAAAAAATGGTTTTCATCTAGAACCTTTAAATAAAACTTCCAAAAGACTAAAATAAAGTCTTTTTTCTTATATTTTAACCTCTTTCGGACATAATAAAAAAGAAAGCAGGGATATTATGGAAAAAATTATTAAAAATGCCAAAAAAATAATTGAAAAAATAAAAAAACTATATGGTAATAGTCCCGATATCAATACTAGACTAATAAATGTCAAAGGAACTAATATCGGTATTATTTTTTTAGAAAGCTCATCGCAAGCTAGTACCATAAGTGATTTCATCATCAAAGGTACCTTGTATGCTAGTTCAAATAAAACCATTTTCCAAAATATTTTTGAAGCCTTAAAAAATAACTTATTCAATAGTCAACTATTTACCATAAAAGATTATAATCAATTCCCCTATTTCCTATCTAGTGGTTTCACCATAGTCGTTGTCGATGGTATAGACGAAGCTATAATCATGGAAACAAGAGGCCAATTAGATAGAGGTGTTACAGAATCAACCAGTGAGCCTATATTAAGAGGCTCCAAAGATAGTTTCACTGAAAGCCACTCTAAAAACTTAGGTTTAATTAGAAAAAGAATTAAAGACCCTAATCTCTGGTTTAATGAAATAAAATTAGGAAGAAGAACCCAAACTAGAATTAGTATCGCCTATATAAATGGCATCGCCGACCCTCAAAAACTAAAAGAAATAAAAAAAAGACTAAAAAAAATTGACGTCGACGGCGTTTTAGATAGTGGCAACATCAGAGATTATCTAGTCGATAAAAAATCAACCTTTCCCCAAATTCAAAGCACCGAAAGACCCGATGTCACAAGTCAAGCCCTTCTATCCGGTAAAATAGTCATATTCGTCGAAAACTGTCCTTTTACTTTAATCATGCCAAACGTCTTTATCGACTATCTCCATACCTCCGAAGACCAATATCAAAAATCATCAAATATAACTTTCACTAGAATTTTAAGAACCATAGCCTTAATCATAACCATATTTACCCCCGCTATCTACATTGCCATCACCACCTATGACCAAAACACAATCCCCGATAAACTTTTAATATCCTTAGCCATCCAAAGAGAAGGCGTCCCCTTTCCAACCGCCTTTGAAATAATATTGCTTACAACCATATTTGAAATACTAAGAGAAAGTGATTTGCGCAGTCCAAGTAGTATGTCAGCCGCCATGAGTATTGTTGGTGCCTTAGTCTTAGGACAGGCCGCTGTCGACGCTGGCATCGTCTCACCAATCACTGTCATTGTCGTCGCCTTTACGTCAATTTGTAGTCTAGTTTTCACCGATATCGATTTCATGAACGGTATCAGAACCTGGCGTTTTATCTTCATATTAGCTGCCAGTATTCTAGGGATCATCGGCATACTCTCCTTCACTATCATTTGGCTTGTCAAACTATCCTCCCTAGAAAATCTCGAAACAAGTTTTCTCTCTCCTTTCGCCCCATTTTCTAAACAAGACCAAAATGATGCCATCTATAAAGCCCCAGAAGAAAACCTCATCACTAGACCAGACTATATAAGTAACCTTAATCCCCATAGACAAAGGAGGTCAAAATGAAAAAATTCTCACTTTTTATAGCTTGCTTCATCATAACTTTTATCCTAACTGGTTGTAGCGGTTATGAAGAATTAAATAATCTCTCAATTGTCACCGCCGTTGCCTTTGATAAAGAAGATGACAATTACGTCCTAAGCTTTCTTATTGCCAACTCCCCTAAAGCCCAAACCTCATCTAAAGAAGGTGAAGCCAAAACAACTGTCTATGAAAGCAAAGGTAAAACAATTGCTGAAGCCTCTAAATCTATTGAGCAAATAGTCCCCAAACAAATATATCTAGGTCATATAAACGTCATTATCATCTCCGAAGATATCGCCAAAGACGGCTTCCTCAAAATCGCCGATTGGTTACTTCGTAACCCTCAAACTAGAAAAAAATTCTATCTTCTTCAAGCTAAAGATGAAAAAGCCAAAAACATCTTAAAAATCGTTTCACCATTAGAATCTTTTCCATCACAAAGTATCGCTACCTTAATCGAATCTAACTCTGAAACCAAATCTATCGCCACATCAATTACCTATAGTAACTTCATAAGCCAAATACTCGAAACTGGTTATGACCCAGTTTTACCATCCATAACCATCAAAGGAAGCGTTAAAGAAGGTAGTAATGAGAAAAATCTCGAAACAACGGAACCTGAATCATACCTCGTTTTAGGTCCACTAGCTATTTACAAAGGCGATAAATTAAAAGGTTTCCTAACCGAAAAAGAAAGCTGGGCTATTAATGTCTTAAAAAATGAAGCCAAAGAAGTAAACTATAACGTCAAATATCAAAATCAAGATATTAGTATTGAAACAGATTCTTTAAAATCATCCATCAAAATAAAAAACTCAAATAATATTGAAATCACCATCAGTGGTGTTGGTGACATCTATAATATCAATAATAAAATAGACATCCAAAACTATCAAGAAATAAATAAAATAGAAAAAGCTTGGAGTAATTCATTAAAAAAAGATCTTTATAAAGTAATAAAAAAAGTTCAAACTAAATATAAAGCTGACATCTTTGGCTTTGGAAATCTCATATATAAAAATGACCCTCAAACTTGGAAAAAATTAAAAAACAACTGGAACTCCAAATACTTTCCAAACCTTAATATAAAACTTAAAACAAATCTTAAAATAGAAGCCACTGGCTCCTTAGTTAAGACAATAAAGGAGGACAAATAATGAAAAAAATAAATTCATTAGAATATAATACCCTTATTTGGTTTTTAACTAGAGCCACCTTTATTGAAATAACCGCTGAAATACTCTTAAATACGGCCCATCAAGATTCTTGGATAAGTATCATCATAGCCATCGTATTTGGTATAATTCCCTTTTTCCTATACTCCTATCTAAAAAACAAATTCCCAGATAAAAATATAATTACCTTAAATAAAGAAAAATTCGGTAAATTTGGTACTTTCTTAAATCTTATCTTAATTGCCAGCACCTTAATCTTTACTATATGTAGCTTTTGGATTGTCGTAAACTTCATTGACTCCCAGTACCTCTATAGAACCCCAACCATTATGATAATTATCATCCTTATACTGCCAGTCATCTATACAATCATCAAAGATTTTCATATTTTCAGTAAAGTAAGCCTTATAATGTTTTATATCTCTCTTTTCTTTATTATAATAATATTAACCGGTCTCATAAGTAACATCGACATAAATAACCTTAAACCAATTTTAAATAATAGTCCAAATAACATTTTATACGGAACCTTCTGTTTTATCGGTTTTAATATCTTACCACTCTTTCTTTTAAACATAATTCCCCAAAATAAAATTAAAAACTATTCACCTAAAAAAAACTTCATCTTCTATCTAATCAGTAGTCTTTCCCTCTTAAATGTCATGTTCTTAACCATCAGTATCTTCGGCATCCACCTATCAGAATTATATAACTATCCAAGCTTTCACCTTTTAAAAAGAGTTAGTGTTCTTGATATCATCGATAGAGTTGAAAGCATTCTTTCCCTAGAATGGTTTCTAGCCTTATTTGTTCAAATTATCACAGCCTTATTCTTCATCAAAGAAGCCTTAAGAGAAACCTTCAAACCAAAAGAAAAAACAAACAATATCATCATGATTATTGTTTGTCTAATTATAGCTTTCCTAACACAAATTATCTTTACAACTAAAGGTACTGAAATTGCCTACTTCAAAAACCAATTAATCTATATACTTTATATATCCTATTTTCTAATCCCTATAATTACTTTACTAAAAAGTTTAAAAAAGACCTAATCTTTGAACAACCAAAAAACCAATAACCGCAAGCACACCTAAAATAAGTATAGTCATAAAAATAGTTTTCAAAACAGAACCTTTTTTCTCATCCTCATCATATGACGTAAAATCTTTTTTCTTTAATTTTAAATCAGATGTAAAGAACGAATTATCCATAGTTTGTTCTTTTTTATCATAATTTCTATTTTCCTTGATTAAATCTTGAATATTATCAATCTTTCCAACTTGAGTATTCTCATTTTGACCTTGTAAATCACTAAACATTGAAGCCGCCAAGTCTACATCATCCAACTTATTAAGTGCATTCGCACTAGAAATCGTCTGAACTAACTCATCATCGTCATAATAATCTCGCCTATTCGTATTTCTTTTCAAATCTAAATTTTTTAAAACATCATAACTTGTTTTACTAAGTACTCTTTCCTTATCATCTGGCGTCTTTTTTTCTCTAGCTTTTGACAAAACATCCATAATATCATAAGTTCTATCGCTATCATCATACTTCTTCTGTATCTTAGGTAACTCTTGGATCTTCTCTTCCTCATTAATAAGCTTACGGTATCTCCTCTCAGCTTGATATTTTCCTCTATTATCCAGCATCTGTTTAACTTTCGTAATATCTATTTCATTAGTGTTATCAATAGACGCAATACCTTCAATATTACTATATTTACCATAAGAATAAATACTATTATAAAGTCTAGTATTACGTTTAGTCCTTGAATTACCTTGAGTCTCCCGCTTATAATATCTTTCCATCCTTGATGCCACCCAAACCACCTCTTATTATTAATAATATCATATTTTGTCACATTTTAAAAGTAACCCTTGCTTTTTTTACCATATTTATTTATAATTTTCTATAGGAGGCAAAAAATGGCAAAAGTTAAAGTTGACAAAGATAAATGTATCGGTTGTGGCGCATGCACAGCTACTTGTCCTGAAGTCTTTGATTTTGATGACGACGGACTAGCCAAAGTAATAAAAGATGAAATAAACGATGACGTAAAAATGGCCGCTGAAGGATGTCCAACCGAAGCCATTGAAATTGAAGAAAACTAATAAAGTTTTTTTTCATATAAAGGAGAAAATATGGAACTATCAATAATAAATTTTAATATTCAAAATAAAGTTACAAATAAAAACTATGATGGTAAAGACGCCCCAAAACTACTAGCTAATTTTATAAATGAAATATCGCCAGATATCATATGTGTACAAGAATTAACTGATGCCTACGAAAGCAAATTAAAAATGTTCATGCCAAAAGACTTTAATATTGAAAGTGTAAATGTCATTGACAATAATTTCAGTGACCATAAATTAGTCAAAATAAAAATTAAAAAGTAGCTATTTAGCTACCGCATATAACTTCTTAACCTCTTTAATACTTAAATGTCTATACTGTCCAGAAGTTAAGCCATCTAAAGTAAGACCTGCAAACCTCTCTCTTTTAAGTTTAGAAACCTTGTAACCAATCGCTTCAAACATTTTCTTAACTTGATGATTTCTTCCCTCATAAATCGTAAGTTCTATAATAGAACTTTTTTTCTTTTTATCTATTTTTTTTATCTTAACCCTAGCCTTACCAGTCTTCTTGCCATCAACCATAACGCCTTTTGCTAAACTCTTAACTAACTCAGGATTAACCACATCATCTATTTTTACTATATAAACCTTCTCCACTTCATGTGAAGGATGAATAAGTAAATTTGTAAGCTCCCCATCATTTGTCAGTAATAAAACTCCGCTAGTATCATAATCAAGCCTACCAACTGGATATAACCTATTTTCACTTTCCACAATATCGACAACTGTTTTACGCCCTTTATCATCAGAAACACTAGATACAACCCCACGCGGTTTGTAAAGTAATACATACTCTTTAGGTTCTAACTTTAAAGTAACCCCATTAATAATAATCGTATCACTATAACTAGCCTTGCTTCCTAAAGTATTAATAACCTCGCCATTAACCGAAACTTTACCACTTAAAATTAACTCCTCTGCTTTACGCCTAGAACAATATCCACTATTCGCAATAATCTTTTGTAATCTTTCCACCGTCATCACCTAACACCAATTATACAAAATCCTAATTAAAAAAACAAGGGAACAATAATTAAAGCAAGTAAAACCATAAATAAATCAGTAAGTAACCCAGCCCATAAAGCATACCTAATCTTCTTTATACCAATCGTTCCAAAGTAAAGCGTTATCACATATATTGTCGTATCACTAGAACCTTGAATAACCGAAGCTAAAACACTAATAAAACTATCCGGGCCATATACTTTATACATATCATTAAGTAAAGCAAGGCCAAAACTTCCAGAAAGCGGCCGCATAATCGCCACCGGTAAAACTTCAGTTGGAATATGAATTAAAAGTAAAAAAGGTTTCAAAAACTGTAAAAAATAATCAATAATACCACTATTTAAAAAAATATTAACCCCAAATATCATAGCTAAAAGTGAAAAAAACATCTGTTTAACCATTGGCAAGCCTTCCTTAGCCCCACTGACAAAACTATCGTAAACATTTATCTTCTTGTAAGCTCCATAAATTATAACCGTAAGCACTATAATCGGAATAAATAAACTAGAAATCATCTTCATTTATGACTCCTCCTATTCCAAATCCTATCGATAATCAAACCGAAAATTAAAGATAAAAAACTGACAATTAAACAAGGCAGTACAATAAAAGAAGGATCATCGCTTCCATAAAGAATTCTAAGTGAAATAATCGTCGTTGGAATTATACAAAGTCCGCATGTATTAATCACCAAAAAAGTAATCATACTCCGGCTTGCCACATCCTTATTTTTATTTAATTTTTGAAGTGACTCCATCGCCTTTAAACCAAATGGTGTAGCCGCATTTCCAAGCCCAAACATATTAGCTATAATATTTGAAGAAATAAAACCAAAAGCTTCATGATTTTTAGGAATTTCTGGAAAAATTTTGTGCAAAAGTGGATAAATAAATTTAGAAATTTTAAAAAGTAAACCAGATTCTCTCGCAATATTCATAATTCCAAGCCAAAGCGAAACAAGCGGAAAAACCTGCATAACCAGTTCTAAAGTCGCCTTACCACTAGATAATATCTGCGTATTTAAAACATCACTTTTACCAGTCAAAAGTAAACATAAAGAGCCTAAAACAATAAGACCTATCCATAATTTATTAATCATGTTTAAAAAAACCTATAATTCTATCCCAAAAACTAGATTTAACTTCTTTTTTCTTAACATAAATATTCTCCTTATGTATAACATCATCACCTAAATAAACATTTACAACTCCAACCTTATCAGAAGATTTATACTTTCTTTTTTTAACAATCTCATACTTCAATCTTACAATATCTTTTTCATTTTCTCTAAGTAAATACTTAAAATCATTTTTCAAATAAAGTACATCATCCATATAATAATCTTCACCCAAAATATTAATCTCACCTTTATTTAAAATCATATATGAAGTATACTCCTCAAATGCTTTTTCATATAAATTCTTATGATCATCCCAGTCATCACCATCGTTAATTGTCACCACTGTCAAATTTACATCATCCCGGCTAGCGCTAGTTACTAAAGTCCTCTTAGCAATCTTTGTAAATCCCGTCTTTCCACCAGTTATATATTTATAAGAACCCAAAAGTTTATTCTTGTTGTGCCACTTATAAACATTTTTATTAGTTTTTAAAGTATAATCTTTTGTCCCTGTAATTGTTCTAAAATTTTCATTTTTCATCGCATAACTCATAAGTAAAGCCATATCGTAAGCCGAAGAAAAATTACCCTTTTCCTCATCAAGGCCACTTGGATTATTAAAAGTCGTATCCTTCATGCCAATTTCTAAAGCCTTCTTATTCATAAGCTCCACAAACTTTTCAGTACTTCCAGATACCGCTACTGAAATAGCAAGAGCCGCATCATTACCACTCCTAAGCATAAGACCGTAAAGTAAATCTTTTATTGTAATCTCCTCACCAATCTGTATGTAAACCCCTGACCCATAAGCCTTTAAAATTTCATCACCAATTGTCACTTGCTTTTCAATATCACTATTTTCAATTGCCACAATCGCTGTCATAATTTT
>CALVVS010000003.1 GCA_944363925.1 uncultured Bacilli bacterium
TGGATTTCTCCTATTCAAAAAAGAGATATTTTAAAAGAAGCTTGTGCTAACGCACTGCTTCCTAATTAATATTTTTTACGACTTTTTGGTCTCACATCATTGACAACTACACATTTTTTTTGTGTCAATTTTTGTCTAATTAGGTAAGGGTTATCATGTACTTTGAAAGGTTTATTTGATATAATTATATTAAGATAAATAGGAGGGCATAAAATATGAAAAAAGGGTTTAAAATATTTATCATTATTTTATTTTTGATGTTTAATTTTATGCCTTTTTATAAGGTTTCAGCGGCATCTACGTATACAGTTGAGATGGTGGCAAATCAGACTGGTAATAAAGTTATTGGGCGCTATAGCAGTTATAGTGCGGCTTTGAGTGCGATGAACAGTCAAAGTTCAAATGCGAATAGTGTGGCGACTATTTATCGTGATGGTGTGCCAGTGGATAGTAAGTATGCTATTTTTAAGTTTAAACCAGGTAGTACTTATAATTTATATACTTCTAGTACGACTAATTCGGCTTATACGTCAGTACATGGTTCTTATGGAACAGATGCGGCGGTACTTGGATATAGTGATAATGGCCGCGTTAAGATTATGATTAGTGGTTTTGTAGGTTGGACTAGTATTAACAATGGTGTGGTGACGCCTATTTCTTTACTTGGGGTAAATGGCAATGTGATTAATGTACCTGGTGGTTTAGGAATTAGAATTAGAAAATCACCTTCACTTTCTGGCTCGGTAATTACACAGGTTGGTACATCGACTAATTTTAATTATACAGAGACTAGGCAAGCTGATGGTTATACTTGGTATAAGATTAATTATAATGGTTCTGAGGCTTGGATTGCAAAGACAGATAGTGTGACAGTACTTACTGGGATGAACGGACTTGGTACTTATTATGAAAGAAATACTAGTACTAATAATTTAATTCACCATTTTGCTTATTATAATGGTAGTGGTTATGGTGATACGTTTGCTAATTTGGGAACGGCGCCAACTTATTTGACACCTGGCGTTAGATATTACAGTTTTGATGGTAATTATTTTTATTCTTCTATTACTAGTATGCTTGATGATTATAGAAATGGTAAATATACAAGCAGTGTGAATGCGAATAGTCCACATTATGCTTATTATTTATATTTATCTAGTCACTCTGTGACTGGTTATACAGCTAGTGATTTTGACAATATTATTGCTAGTAAAGGTTATACAGCAGCAAATTCTAAGATGTATGGAACAGGAAAGTATTTTAAAGAGGCGGAAGCTACTTATGGACAAAATGCTTTAATGATGTTTGGTACGGCTTCAAATGAAAGTGCTTATGGTACTAGTAGGATAGCGATGGATAAGAATAATTTATTTGGTTATGGAGCGGCTGATAGTTGTGCTTATGAGTGTGCTTATTCTTATAATAGTCCACGTGATTCAATTATGGATTATGCGCAGAAGACAGGTGGTAGCTATTCACTTGCAACTGGCAAATATTATTATGGTAGTCACTATGGAAATAAGGCTAGTGGACGAAATGTGAAGTATGCGACAGATCCATATTGGGGTGAAAAACAGGCTAGTAATTCATTTAATAATGATAAAGATTATGGTGGCAAGGATTTTAATTCAAGTACGATAGGGGCTGTCAAAAAAAATATTCCTAGTCCTTGGGTATTTGATAAACCTGAGAGAACTAATGAAGCACACATTTATACTTTGAAAAACCCTAATAGTAATGATATCGTTAATGATTTGGCGGTTAATGTTGTCGATAAGGTTGTTGGACTAAATGGTGTTCAATTTTATAAGATTTATACTGATTTACCAGCTAGTGATGGAATACTTTATGGATATATTCCTACCGAAGAGGTTAATGTTACAAATAATCAACCAGTTATTAATGCAACTGACAGAACGATTAAAGAAGGAGATGATTTTAATCCGTTAGATGGTGTTAGTGCATCTGATGTAGAAAATGGTAATATTACTAATAAAATTACGTATGAGAGCGATGTTAATCCTAATGAAGAAGGTACTTATCATGTGATTTATACGGTTTCGGATAATAGTAATTTTCATGCGAGTAAAAAAATTACGGTTAAAGTTATTTCGGCTGAGCTTCCAATTATTACAGCAGCTGATAGAGAGGTTAAACAATTTGAAGAATTTGATTATATGGAAGGGGTTAGTGCACGAGCTTATGATGGCACTGATTTAACTGATGATATTACTTATGAAGAAACTGTAGACACGGATGTCGCTGGTGATTATTACGTTACTTATAAGGTTAAGGATGCTAAAGGTAAAGAAGTTAGTTTGAAGGTTAAGGTTACTGTTTTACCTAATGAGAAACCAGTTATTGAAGCTTCTGATAAGGAAATTTATTTGAATAGTGAATTTGATTATTTAGAAGGTGTTACAGCTCATGATGCGGAAGACGGTGAAATTAAGGATATTGAGTATATTGGAGAGGTTAAGACCGATGAGGTTGGCGATTATCAAATTACCTATATAGTTACTGATAAAAATGGTCAAGAGACTAGAAAAACTATTACAGTTAAGGTGATTGTCAATCAGCTTCCGGTGATTAATGTTTCTGATAAGACAATTACAATAAATAGTGATTTTGATCCGTTAGAAGGTGTTACAGCTTATGATACTGAAGATGGAACTATTACAGATATAGTGGTTGAAAAAAATGATGTTAAGACTGATACTTTAGGTAAGTATGAAGTTACTTATTCGGTTACGGATACTTACGGACAAAAAGTTACAAAGACGATTACGGTTACTGTTAGTGAGAAAGTATTAATAGAAAAAGAAGGCGAGTTTTATTTAGATGGAATAAAATGGAATAATGCATCTAAAAAATATGAAATAAGTGGATATTTGATACAATTAGGTGCAAATAATGGAATTGATGATAATTTAAAGTTTCAATTAGTGTTAAAAAATAAAAATACTAATGAAAAATATAATGTTAATGTAGATAGATGGAAAGATAATTTACCATATGATTTAGGCGAAGAAAACGGATATGACTATCGTGGAGCTTGGTTTAAGGGAGAGCTTGATTTATCTGGTATTCCTCAAGGTGATTATGATTTATATATGAGAAGCGAAAGCGATGATTATTATACGGAGACTTTATTTTCTAATATTTTAAATAGTTCTATTGATAAAAGAAATGAAGATGATAATAAAGGTTATAGTTTTTATGTTAATTTAAATAAAAAGAATAAAGCTGTTGAACTTAGTGTTAGAAATGGTGGGCTTATTACAACTAGTGCATCACCAACTTATAGGAATATGATTAATGATTATGATAATATGAGTTTTGATGGTAATTATCTTAAAGTTTTTGGTACTTCATATAATTATGGTGTTGATTATAGTAATTTGTCTAATATTAGTAGAAAAGTATATTTGGAAAATGTAGAGAATTTTGATCTTATTTCTGCAGATATTGATAGTACTAATAAAGGTAGTTATACTGTTACTTCTTTAGATGGTTTATCAAAAGAATATGTATGGTATAATGGGCAAATAGATGTGTCAGGGTTAGACAAAGGTACTTATGCAATCATTATTGATACCAAAGAGGGAAACAACGAAGATTATGGTTATGTTAATGATAAGTTTAATGCAATTAATGAAGCTAAGGCAACTATTGATGGTAAAAATTATAAATTAATTGTTAATACAGAAAAAAACAATCGTATTGAACTAGTAATTAGTTAATATGATTGTTTTTTTTATTGCTAAGAATTTGCTTTACGAAGGTTTAGAAACAAGTTATTTACAAATGTAACTGTTCGTGATATATTGATTGTATCAACGTTGGAAAGTGATGGTGTAATGAAATATTTAAGAAATAAATTTATTGATTTGAATACAAAAATTAATTTTGTTAAAAATAATAATTATCTAAATGTTAATACATATAATGATGTAAAAATTTTAAGAGATGTAGTTAAAAATGATTTAGATTTAAATAGAGGAATTATAGTTAATATGGCTACTGGAATATGCGCTAAAATAACTAAAGAAACAGTAAATAAAATTATTTTTCCTAAGTATAAGTTTAATTATTTTAATAAAAGATATGTTGATAATTTAAATGCTGCACGTTTATTAAAGGAGTTATTTTGTACAGCTATTTATATTGATACATTAAAACCAATGAAGAATAAAAGCAATAGTATTAATGAAAAAGGTTATCATCATTTTGTGGCTCCATTAAAAATGAATAGTAATTGTTATAAAGCATATATTACTGTAAAACAGAAGCGAAATTCTAATATTTTATATGTAGTTTCAGTTGTATTGTTCAAATTTGATTATTCGTTAGATTTTATTACTGCAAAGGATTTAATTGATAATACAAGTATTTGGAATTATGAATTAAATGATTATAACTATTATAGTTATGCTGATTTTATTGCTGAAAATTTTAAATATAATTATGTTTGGTTAATAAGTTAATTGTATGAAAAAAGAGAGCCCATACGCAAGCGTGCAGCTTCCATATTTTGTGGAATCTCTCTTTTTCTGTAGTAATTTTATCACATAGTGTTATGTCTGTCAATGGTTATAATTTATTTTGCGATTATAATTTCAACTGTACTTGGGCAAGAGACAGTTCCGCCTTTAAATCCTCCTACATATGAGCCAGAGGTTAATTCTGCACTAGGATCACCAGTAACGACTATATTTATGCCCGGAAAATTGGAATGAAAATAATTTTCAATTAAACTTTTGGTGGTAGTGTAATTTTCACCTCGATTAAAGATTTCATTTAAAGGTCTAATGCTTATATTGTAAGATGAACTTTTGCATTGATTTGTGTTAGTTGTTCCACTACTAGAGTTACCACCTGATGAGTTAGAATTATTTCCTCCAGAAGGTTTTGAAGAAGTTGAAGATGAACTTGAAGAGTTATTTTTATTAGATGATGTTTTATTATTAGTTTTTTTATTTGTAGCGATTGTTATAACTATATTATCACCTTTAGAAATTTGAGTTCCAGCAGCAATGTTTTGACTTATTACTTTGCCGGAGGTTATTTTTGTATTATATTCTTCGTTAAATGTACATGTTATTCCTAAATTATTACACTCGCTTTGGACGGCTGATTTTGTTTTATTTTTAAAATCTGGGACGGTTACAGCAGTACCTTTAGAGACGTATACTATAATAGTATCATTTAAGTTTATATTTGTACCTTCTTCTATAGATGTTTTAATTATTTGATCTTTTTCTATATCATTATTAAATTCTTCTTTGATTTCATATTTAATACCATTAGTGTCGGCCCAACTTTTGAAATCATTTATATTATTAAATTTTTTCATGGTAAGTGGTCCTTTTGAGAAGACAACATCGACGGTTGTTCCTTCTTCGATGATATCGCCTTCTTTATAATTGCTTTCAATAACTCTACCTGATTTTATATTATTATCATATCTATCTGAATAATTAATTTGAAGGTTATTTTCAACCATCCATTTGGTAATTTCAGACATGGTTTTATTTTTTAAATTAGGTACTTTAATTTCTTTACCTTTAGAGATAGTTAGAGTTATTAATTCGTCTGGTTTAACGGTAGTGCCGGCTTTAGGACTACTACTTATGACGTGTCCTTTTTCTATTTGATTTGAAAATTCGTATTTTAACTGATATAAGATGCCATTTCTTCCTAGATAAACTGAAGCATTTAAAAGGCTTTCATTTTTTAAATCTTTAAGTTTAATAGGGGATAGAGCTGCTTTATCACCTAAGGAAACTGTAAAGATTATTGGCTCATTTCTTTTTATTTGGCCAGTTTTACTTTGACTTATGACGGTATCTTTTTTGATGTTTAGATTTTCCTCAAAGTTTATAGATACATTATTTAGGAAATTTTCATTTATAAATTTTAAAACGTCATCGATATTCCAACCGGTCATATCGGCTAGGATAATTTCTTTATTATAGTCCGGGCCATTTGAAACGACAAAATCAATATTGTCGATGTTTTTGGTTAAGGTTTCAGCTTTCTCGCTTTGACTGATAACATTATATTTTTTAGTAGTGTCACTATATTCAAAATCTTGATTTGTTTTAATATCATTTTTTTCAGTCCAGTTGATAGCTTTGGTTAAATTTTTACTTTCAAAGTTTGGCAAATAATTTTGTTTTGGAAGATTTATTATGTTTGAGATATATAAGCCATTGAAAGTTAGGGTAAGCATAACAACAAGAGCTGTTATAATGGTTGGAGCAGTTTTATTTTTAAAGAAAGATTTTTTGAAGCTGACAAGAAAACATGTCATTAGAATTAATAGCAAAAAGGCATTGATTATTTGATATACTTGATCGATTTGATTTGAAGAATCAATGATTAAATAAAAGAAAACAGCAACAGTAATTACATATGTGATTGATAGAATTATATTAGTGCCTTTAGGTTTTGATATTTCGCTTTTATTTTCTTTTGGTTCTTTTTTTCTTGGATTTTTATAGATGTTTTTTTTATCATCAAAGATGATATTTTTAAGTTCTTTTCTTTTTTCTTCTAATTCTTTTTCTTTTTCTATTTGTTTGTTTTTTAGGTCTTCTTCAAATTGTTTTCTTTCTGTTCTTGTTTTATATTGTTCATTTTTATTTTCCATAATATCACCTATAATAATTATACATGAAATACTTATTTATTGGTATATTTTAGGGGTTATTTATCTTTTATTTGACATACTCGTTTACAAAGAGAGAAATGTAATTTAATGTTGATTAAAAATAAGATTAATGATAATATAAAATAGAATTGTTTGTTAAAATTGGAAGGTTTGGTTAAATTATGAAAAAAGGATTAGTAAGTATTATCGTACCTGTATATAATGCTCAAAAATATTTAGAAAGATGTTTAAATAGTCTTTTTAATCAAACATATAAAAATATTGAAATTGTTGCTGTTAATGATGGTTCTACTGATGATAGTAAGAAAATTTTAAATATTTTAGCAGAAAAAGATAAAAGACTTAAAGTTATTAATCAAAAAAATGCGGGCGTTTCTAGTGCGAGAAATAAAGGCATAAGTGAGGCAAACGGCGAGTTTTTGATGTTTGTTGATGCTGATGATTGGATTAGTTTGGAAACAGTCCAGGTTTGTATTAATAATATTGGAAAACATAGTATGGTTAGATTTATGATGCAATATGCGAACGATGAGGCTTTACTAGATATATATCCGTGTTTTTATAATGACAAAAATATGACTATAAGTGCGAAAAGATTATTTGAAGATATTATTTCTTATAAAGTTGGCGGACATTGTGTTTATTATTTGTATAGAACTAATATTATTAAGGATAATAAAATTAAATTTTTAATTGATATTAAATATTGTGAAGATCTTTGCTTTGTTTTAGAGGTTTTGAAAAAGGCAGTTACCATAAAGATTATCCCAAATGTTTTTTACAAGTATTATACTAATTTTCAAAGTGCTACTCAAAATTTTGAATCAAAAATACGCAATTTACAATCTTTGCCTAAGCTTAGAGAAAAAGTGTTTGATATTTTTCCTACTAAGTATAGGGATGAATATAAAAAATTATATAATCAAACATTACTTTCATTACTTTTAGATTATTATTCAAGTTTTTCTACTTTGTCTTATAAGAATTTTAAAGAAAATGTCAAAAAAATTAATAAAGTAATAAAGCCTATGATAAATGAAATAGGAAAGGATAATTTTAATATTAAATGGCGAATTTTTATTAAGTTGAATTTACTTAATTATATATATTTATTATATTTGTATATGAAAATTTATCAGAAGAAATTTAAATAGTAATTTTTTTTAAAGGGTGTGAATTATGATGAAGAAGATTTCTTTAGTTGTTCCTTGTTATAACGAGGAAGCTGTTATTAAATTGTTTTATGCAGAAATTCAAAAAATTGAGAAAAATTTTACTGATGTAGAATTTGAAATAATTTTTATAAACGATGGTTCTAGGGATAAAACATTGGAGCTTATGCGAGAATTATCTAAAAACGATGATGTTAGGTATGTTTCATTTTCACGCAATTTTGGTAAGGAAGCGGCTATGTATGCAGGTCTTGAAGCTTCTTCAGGTGATTATGTAGCTATTATGGATGCGGATTTACAAGATCCGCCAGCTTTACTTAAAGAGATGTATGAAATTTTAGAATCTGGTGAATATGATAGTGTGGCTACGAGAAGAGTAACTCGCAAAGGCGAACCGGTAATTAGAAGCTTTTTTGCAAGACTTTATTATAAAATTATTAATAAAATTTCTAAAACAGAGATTGTCGATGGTGCTAGAGATTTTAGGCTAATGACAAGACAAATGGTTAATGCAGTTTTAGAAGTTAAGGAATATAACAGATTTTCTAAGGGAATTTTTTCTTGGGTTGGCTTTCGCACTAAATGGCTTGAATATGAGAATATAGAAAGAGCAGCAGGGGAGACTAAGTGGTCTTTTTGGAAGTTATTTTTATATTCTTTAGATAGTATTGTGGCTTTTTCGACTGTTCCACTTTCAATTGCATCGGTTATGGGAATACTTTTTTGCTTTGTGGCCTTTTTGATGATTATTTTTGTAATTGTAAGAACACTTATATATGGTGATCCAACAAGTGGATGGCCGAGTATGGTATGTATTATGTTTTTTATAGGTGGAGTGCAGCTTCTTTGTATTGGAATTATTGGTCAATATTTATCTAAGGCTTATTTGGAGGTTAAAAGAAGACCTATTTATATTGTAGCTGAGACAGAAGAAAGTAAAATAAGAGCTAAAAACGATGATGAAGTTATATAACTCTTTTTTTATCAAGAAAATTAATTTTCTTGTTGTTATTAAGTATTAAAAATTTGATTTTATTTGGTGATTTTATAAATTTTTGTTATACTAATATAAGATATGATTATGAATGGTTGGTGATTTTTTGCGCACACTAAATTCTTTAAAAAATGTTATAGGAAATTTTGCAAATAATATACTTTTGAATTTGCTTAGATTTGTATCACGAATTATTTTTATTAGAGTTTTATCTGATGTTTATTTGGGTGTTAATGGGCTTCTTTCTAATGTTTTAGGCTTACTTGCTTTAAGTGAACTTGGTATTTCAACAGCGATTAGTTACAGTTTATATCGTCCACTTTCAGATAATAACGTTAATAAAATAAAAGCTTTAATGAATTTTTATCAAAAGGCTTATAGAGTAATTGCAATAGTTATTTTATTGCTTGGACTTATTTTATTACCTTTTTTACCTTGGTTTATTAAAGATACTAATGGTATTGAAAATTTAAATATTATTTATTTGATTTTTTTAGCTAACATGGTTATTGGTTATTTATTTTCTTATAAAAGAACACTTATTACAGCTGATCAACAAAATTATAAAATTATGCCAATTGTAATGTTTTATAGTTTTTTAACAACAGTACTTCAAATATCAGTTTTATTGATTTTTAAAAATTATATTATTTATTTATTAATGCAATCGCTTTGCACGGTGCTTGAAAATTTAACGGTTAATCATTATATTAATAAACAATATCCTTATTTAAAGGATAACCTTAAGAATAATAAACTAGATAAGAGTGAGTTTAAAGAAATTTCGACTAATGTTAAAGCTTTGATGTTCCATAAAGCTGGTAGTTATGTACTTTCGGCTTCTGATAATATTGTTATTTCAAAGTTTATAGGTATTGTTATGGTTGGTGTTTATTCAAATTATGTTTTAATTGTTAATATGATTAATTCATTTATAACAGTTCTTATTAATAATGTGACAGCTTCTTTTGGAAATTTAATTGCGAAAGATGACGCTAAGAAAAGTATGAGTGTTTTTGATGAAATGAATTTAATTTGTTTTATTTTATATGGTGGGGCTACTGTTTGTTTTATAAATTTATTTAATCCGTTTATTGATTTAGTATTTGGCGAGAAGTTTGTACTTCCAATGGTTGTTGTTTTTTTAATTTCTTTTAATAACTTTTTAGTTGGTATGAATTTAGCGCCTATAACGATTCAAAGTGCGGCTGGTCTTTATAATAATGATAGGTTTGTACCACTTATTCAATCGTTTGTAAATATAGTTATTAGTGTTGTTCTAGCTTTAAAGATTGGCATTGCAGGAGTTCTTTTAGGTACACTTATAAGCCAATTTATTCCATTTATTGTTAAACCAATAATAGCTTATAAGTATGTCTTTAAAGAAAAAGTTAGTGTTTATTTTAAAGAAGAGATGAAACAGTTTGTGTTATTATTTTTAGCTGTTAGTATTAGTTATGGTTTGGTTTTATTAATAGGTGATCATCAGATTATTTTAGATTTAGCTATTAGACTTATTTTGAGCTTTTTGATTTCTTTTGTCGTTTTTTATTTAGGATATAGAAAATCATTAGCTTTTGTAAATATTAAGAATCGTATTATGTTTATTATAGATAGAATTAGAAATAGAAAGGCTATAAATAATGGGTAAACATGCAATTTTGATAATAGCTCACAATGAGTTTGATATATTAGAAAAAACGATTAGATTGCTTGATGATAAAGATAATGACATATATTTACATATAGATAAAAAAGTTAAATTTGATTTTAATTATTTTAAAAGTGTTCCAAGAAAAAGTAATTTGTTTTTTACTAAAAGAATTAAGGTAAAATGGGGAAGTATATCGCAAATTAAATGTGAATATTTACTTTTTAAAGCAGCATATAATAAACATTACGATTATTATCATTTAATATCTGGTGTGGATATGCCACTTGTGGCTCCTCAAAAAATGCATGATTTTTTTGAGATTAATAAAGGTAAAGAGTTTGTAAATATTGATAATCATAATGAAATTAGTAGAGTTTCTTTAGAAAGAGTTAGTCTATATCATTTTTTGGTTTCGTGGGCTAGGTCTACTAATAAATTTAAGAGGAATTTTTTCGAAAAGTTTCATTTTAGAAGTTTAAGATTACAACGAAAATTAAATATTAACAGATTGAAAAAAGAAAAAGTAATTTTTAGAAAAGGTGCGAATTGGGTTAGTATTACTGATGATTTTTTAAAATATGTTCTTAGTAAGGAAAAGTGGGTTTTAAAAGTTTTTAGATATAGCTTTTGTGCGGATGAACTTTTTATTCAAACCATTTTATATAATAGTGATTTTTACAAAAATATTTGTAGTTTAAAAAATGATGATTATTTTTCTTTAAAAAGATATATTGATTGGAAAAGAGGAGCACCTTATACTTTTAGACTTAGAGATTATGATGATATAGTTAATAGTAAGTGTTTTTTTGCTAGAAAATTTTCTACTAAGGTTGATGATAAAATTGTTCAAAAGATATATGAAAAAGGGATGAGTGAACGTGGTGAAAGTTAGTATTATTGTACCAGTTTATAATTCAGAGAAGTATTTGGATAAGTGTTTGGATAGTTTGATTAATCAAACACTTAGTGATATTGAATTTATTATAGTAAATGATGGTTCTTTAGATAAAAGTGAAAATATAATTAAAGAATATAGAAAAAAAGATAAACGTATTAAACTTATTAATAAAGAAAATGGGGGACAAGCTTCTGCACGTAATTTAGGTCTTAAAGAAGCAAGTGGAGAATTTATTATGTTTATTGATAGCGATGATTATGTATCACTTGATATGTGTGAGGTTGCTTATAATGTTGCTAAAAAAGGTTATGATATAGTATGTATGGATTATTATATAGTTAAAGATGGTGTTATTAGTTATGCTAATGCTTTTAAAGATAAAGAGTCTGGCAAAATTAGTCCTAAAGAATATTTATTTTCTGGAGCCGGTCCATGTAATAAGATATATAATCGTCTATTTTTGATTAATAATAAGTTTGCATTTCCTTTAGGAATTACATATGAAGATTATGCAGCTATTCCAGCTTTAGCTAAGTTTAATCCAAAGGTTTATTATTTGAAGTATGCTAATTTTTATTATGTTCAGCACGATGGTTCTACGATGAGAAGTAAGGAGTATAAAAAGTCTTATGAAGATATTTTTCCGGCAACGGACTTTCTATATAGTAATTTAAGTAATAGTGATTTGAAAGAGGAGTTAGAAGGTTTAATTACATATCATTTGTTATATTTAGGGTCTTTAAATTTTTATAAATTTGGAAGATTTGAACAAATAAATAAAATAGCTGACTATATGCGTAAACATTTTCCAAAATGGAAAAATAATAAGTATATTAAGAGTTTTAAGTTAAAAGATAAAATTTTATTGAAACTTTTTTATCGTAAAAGATATGGTTTAATTAAGTTTATTCAGAAAATCAAGAGGTGCATTAGATGAGAAAATTGGATAAGAATAAAATTATTAAGATATTAATTACTGTATTATTAATGTGGCTTCCTTTTTTAGATATGCTTAGGACAACTGCTTTTAAGGATATTGAATTGTTCGGAATTGCCCTTATAGAATTAGGTAATATATTAATTATTGGTGTTTCTTTAATATTAACTTTTACTAAGTTAAAATTAAAGAATATAATGAAGTATGTTTTATTTTTAGTAATTGTATTTGTTTATATTGGATTACATTATTTTAATATCATTAAATTTGATACAAATATTTTTCCAAGAGCTAATTTTAATTTTATAACAGAAACATTTTATATTTTAAGAGTGTATATTTTACCACTTACACTTTTATATATTTTATTTTATAACCGTGATATTTTTAATAAAGCATTTTATTTTAATATTATAAAATGGGTTATTGCAGTTATTTCCTTTAGTATTATTGTACTTAATATTTTGAAACTATCTTATATTTCATATAGTCCAGAAAAGGGTCATGTTCTTTATAATATTTTTGATTATTTTTTATTTCAGGGAGATTATAAGCAATTGTCTTCAAGAGGATTTTTTGATTCGGCCAATGAACTTTCGGCAATCCTTTTTATGCTTATGCCTATGAATATTTATTTACTTTATAAAGAAGGTAAGAAATTTAATGTTATTTTATATGTATCTCAATTTATAGCGATGGTTTTACTTGGAACTAGAACATCAGCATATGGAGCTCTTTTGATTAGTATTGTTTCTTTAATTGCTTATATATTACTAGTAATTTTGAAAGAAGAAAACCGTAAAGAATTTTTTGAGATTTCTTTTACTGTTTCTAGTTTAGCTTGTATAGCGTTTTTATGTATTTCTCCTTTTATGCTTGGCAGAATGAATACTAATAGTCCGGATTTTTCAATTAAAGATCAAGCGGCTTATACAGATTTAGAGAATATAGATATTAAGAAGCTAGATGAATTAATGGAAAAATACAAAAGTGAGTATATGATTGATGATTTGTTTTTAAGAACTTATCCTTTAAAAGGAGATCCTGAATTTTGGTTAATGATTGCTAAAAGGGATAAGTCTTTAAATAATAACAGTAGAATTATTAAAACAGATATTTTAAATAGAATTCAAGAACGAAATAATAATCCGATGGATAAGTGGTTTGGAATGGGATATACTTTAAATTTTTTGGATTTAGAACGTGATTATTTTTATCAATATTATATTTTTGGTATTTTGGGATTACTTGTTTTAATTGCCCCATATTTTATTGTTTTAATTTATTTAGCTATTAAGGGGTTTAGAAACTTCAATAAGAATTTTAGATTTATTACAATTTTAGGCTGTATGAGCGTTTTACTTGGACTTGTTATTGCTTATTATTCTGGTCATGTTTTTGGCTGGGTTAGTCCAATGATGTATTTAACAATGTTTTTGGGTTTACTTATATGTATTATTTATGATAACTGTGATAGTAAAGAGGTGAGAGTGTGAAGAAAAAGATTTTACTTTTTATAATAATTTTTAGTATTGGTATAATTGTAACTTATCCGGCTTTTGCTTCTTCTCATGCATTGGACAGTTATTTAACTATTTATAATGGTTTTAAAGAAACTGGTGATTTATTTTTACAAGATGGTAGATTGTTTAGTGCAATTTTAATGTATTTTTATGATTTAATTAATTTACCTTTTGATTCGATGAATTTTGTAACTTTATTTTTCTTAAATATATTTTTAGCTTTGGCTATTTTGAAGTTGTATTTATTTTTTAGTAAATACAAAGCTGGTAAAGTGATGCAAATTATTTTATTTATTAGTACATTTTTGTTATTTTATACCCCTTTGATTTCTGATATACTTATTTTAGATGATGCAATGATTTATGCTTTAGGCATTTTGTTTGCTGTGCTAGCGGCTTTATTTGTTCAAAAAAATAGTTTTATTAATTACTTATTTTCTTTCATTTTACTTTTTTTAAGTGTTTTGTGTCATCCAATGATTTTAAGTTATTTCTTTATTATTTTACTTTTATTATTAATGAGTGATGAATGTGGTTTTAAGTACTTATTGAAGAAAATCGGAATTGGATTTTTAATATATATATTTGTTTTAATTTTTCATAAAATTATTTTTTCTTATAATTTGATATATGCGGTGAATGTTGATAAAATATTTGTAGACATTTTACCTAATATTTTAAATGGATTATGGGGATTTATAGATTTTAAATATTATTTAATTTCTATAATTTTGCTTGTTTGTTTTATTTATCTGTTTATCAAAAATGACAATAAAGGAAAAATTTTTGGATTATTTTGCTTTATGCTTATTTTCTTATTATTGATGCCATTTTTACTAAGTTTATTTATTGATACTGATATAGAAGCAAGGATGTTTTTAACTTTTAGTTTGTTTCCTAGTTTCTTAGTGTTTTTGATTTTATTTAATTATAAAATTGATATTAAATTTCAGTATGTAATTTTCTTCATTATGGGAATTTGGTTATTTTTATCTTTTTATTCTATTCATCAAAATATGATGATTAATTTTAAAAGATTTAAAGAAGATGTTAGTTATATAAATAATGTTAATCAGAGAATTGGATGGTATGAGGCTGAAGAAGAGATAGAAGTTAAGACGGTTTATTATGCTAAAGATGAGAAAGTTGATGATTATTATGATTTTGGAAACTATAATAGTACTAGTGTGAGACTGCTTGCAGTGGATAAAGTATTTGAACGGGCTTTTGATGTTTATACTAATAATGAATATAAGATTAAAGCTATGAGTAAAGAAGATTATGATAAATATTTTAAGGGAAAGAATTACAATAAGTTTAATAAAAAACAATTAGTGTTTGATGATGATGTATTATATTTGCTTTTGTATTAAAAATAATTAAAATTTGTAGGGGATTTATATGATAAAGAAAAGACAAAATAGAGTTTACATATATATATTACTTATATTTGTGTTTACTTTAAGTTTTAGTTTATTAATTCCAATTGGCGGTGATGATTGGGGTAACTTTTTACAAAAAGGTAAATCTTTGTTAGAAATCTTTGAAGGGGCTAAAAATTTTTATTTTACGTGGGAAGGCCGATTTTTTAGTAGAATTTTACTATTTTTACTTATTCCTAATGAAATTGTCTGGGCATTTTTAAATGCTTCTTTGATGTCAATATTGTTTTATTTTATGTATAAAATATTGAATATTGATGATAAGTATTTACCATTATTATTAATGTGTTTGCTGTTTGTTGATTTTGAAACTTATTCACAAGTTTATGTTTGGAGAACTGGTAATATTACTTATTTTATTCCTATGGTTTATGCATTTTTACTTATCTTTATTAGAAGAAAAGTTATTTTTAGCGGTGATGATAGGATTCATAAATTAGATTATTTATTAATTCCATTTTCTTTGATTTTTTGTATGTTTACTGAAAATGTGGCCGTTGGGATATATTTATTTGTCTGCTTAACAGTATATTTTATTATTTAAAATATAAAAAAATCGATTTACCAATACTGTTATGTTTGATAACATCTGTTGTTGGTTTTTGCTTAATGTATTTTAGTCCTGGAACTCAAATTAGAGTAAATGTAGAAAGCGAATTTACATCTTTATCATTATTTGAAAAATTATTATATAATATTCCTAATTTGCTTAATTTTACTTTTATTAGAAATTCTTTTTTAACTTTGTTTTTTATAATATTAATGAGCATTATAACTAAAAGAAATGTAAAAAATAGATTTTTAAAATGGTTACTTTTATTTTTTATAATCATTCCTGCTGGAATTACTTTAATTGTTAATTTTTTATCACCTTTTATAACTTTACCAAATATAATGCTTAAAGTTATAAATCCGAAAATAATTTTTATTGATATTTATTGGATATTGTTTATTATTTTATTTATGTTTTTAATTATTTATTATTTAAAAATTGATAAAGCGATCTGGTATTTTATTGTTTTAGCTATTATAAGTAATGGTGCAATGATGTTTTCGCCGGTATGGGGTGGTAGGACGGCTTGCTTTACAACCTTTATGCTTTATATGGTGTTATTTCTAATTACTAAAAAATTAAATTTAAAAATATTTGATAACAGTATATTTATTAAGTTTATGAATTTGATTTGCATTGTATTTATTGTTTTATTTACGGTTTATAGTATATGGATATATATGTTAAATATTGATAGAAATAAGTATATTAATTATCAATTGGATAATAATGCGAAAGAGTATGAAATTATTATTTTACCAGTATATTACACATGGAATTTAAATACGTGGGGTTCTGACGGTGATTTTGCTTATAATTTTAAAAAAGCATATGGTATTGATAGAGACGCACAACTTGTGTATGTTTCAAAAAAAGATGTTGACATTAATTTGGATGATTTGAATGTATCAAGTAAGTTAAGAGGTTAAAGTCTTTTTAATCTCTTTTTTATATGATATAATTAATATAGATAGTGGAGGATTAGTTATGTCCAAAAAAAGAGTTATGTTTATATCTAGTACTGGTGGTCATTTAGAAGAACTTTTAAGATTAAAGCCATTATTTGATAATTATGATTATTCTTTGGTTACGGAGAAAACAAAGAATAATTTAAATTTAAAAAATAAGTATAAAAAGGTGTCGTTTTTAGTTTATGGAACTAAAGATCATTTATTTTCATATTTGTTTAAATTTATATTTAATTGTTTTAAGAGTATTGGAATTTATTTTAAATATCGTCCAAAATATATTGTAACCACAGGAACACATACTGCTGTTCCTATGTGTTATATTGGTAAATTGCTTAGAAGTAAAATAATTTTTATTGAAACTTTTGCAAATATGGAAACTCGTACTTTGGCTGGTAGGTTAGTGTATCCAATTGCTGATAAGTTTATTGTACAATGGGAAGAAATGCTTAAACTTTATCCAAATGCAGAATACTGGGGGTGGATTTTTTGATATTTGTAACTTTAGGTACACAAGATAAAAATTTTAAAAGATTATTGGAGGCTATTCAGAAACAAATTGATTTAGGAAATATAAAAGAAAAGGTAATTGTACAAGCAGGATGTACAAAATTTAAAAGTAATGATATGAGAATTTTTGATTTGGTTAATCGCGATGAATTTGATAAATATATGGCTGATTGTAATTTACTTATTACTCATGGTGGGGTAGGATCTATTATTGGTGGCCTTACACATGATAAAAAAGTTATTGCAGCGGCTAGATTGAAAGAATATAAAGAACATACAAATAATCATCAAGTTCAAATTATTGATATTTTTTCAAAAGAAGGATATATTTTAGCTTTAGAAGACTTTGATAAATTAGATGAAGTTTTAAAAAAAGTCGACAAGTTTAAACCAAAGAAGTTTGTTAGTAATACTTCTAATTTTATTAAAAAATTAAAAAATTATATTGATTAGATTTGTTTTATTTGGTTTTCTTGTAAAAAAATATATTTTTTTATTCAATATATGATAGAATATTACATGTGGTGATTTTATATGATATATACTTATATTTTTTGCTTTATTTTATTGATATGTATTTTATATTTAGTATCTGATGTTTTTGAACTTGATTTATTTAAAAATATGAAGAATATTTTTTACAATCATAAGTTTTTAATAAGCGTTATTATTTTTCTTCCATTATTTTCTTTTTTTACAGTTATTGCTAAATCAGAAAGTGATGATGTAGATAATAATTTTAATGTTCCTCTTTTGAGTTTAAGTAATAATTATACTAATATTAATGATATTTCTTTTAATAAAGTAGTTATTGTTGGTGATTCTAGAATGGAATTTATTTATGATAAAAAAGATGAACTTGATATACCTAAAAATTTTATATTTGATGCGAAAAGCGGAGCAACAATTGATTGGCTTATTGATGTAGGCGAACCTAGATTAAGAGATATTTTAAATAATAGAGATACTAATTATAAATATCATGTGGTATTTAATTTGGGAGTAAATGATCTAAATGACGATATTTTACCTAAGATGATTGCAGATGATTATTTAGAAATTTATAAAGAAGTAATTGAAGATTATCCTGATGTTAATTTTTATTTTCTTTCAGTAAATCCAATTGACGAAGATGTCATTTTTGATTATTTTCCTGGTAAAAGGAGTGATGAGAAGATAGAGTCTTTTAATGCTTACTTTGGAAAATATGTTAATGAAAAAGATGATAATCGTGTTCAATATTGTGATGCTTATAATCATATAGATTTTGGAATGCCAGATGGTTTGCATTATGATGATGAAACTGATCAGAAAATTTTAAATTTTATTGCTAGAGATTGTATCAATTATGAGGGGTGATTTATTTGAAAAAGGTTAGTATAATTGTTCCGGTATATAATGTTAAAGAATATTTGAGAACTTGTTTAGATAGTTTGGTGGGCCAGAGTTTAAAAGATATTGAAATTATTGTGGTTGATGATGGTTCTACTGATGGTAGTTCAGATATTGTAAGAGAATATGAAAAAAAATATCCTAATATTATTAGGGCTTTTTATAATGAAAATAGTGGTTTAAGCGGTGCACGTAATTTTGGACTTACAAAAGCAAGTGGAAAATATATTGGATTTGTTGATAGTGATGATTATGTTAAAAGAGATTTATTTTTAAAAGCTTATAACTATGCGGTAAAAGGTGACTATGATATTGTTGTTTTTGATTGGATTGTAAAAAGTGATAAAAATGAATTTATTTCTAAAGCCAATCTAAATTATTCGAATGATCCAGTTAAAAACTATATTATTGCAGCTCCGATGGCTTGGCTTAGATTAATAAAAAAGGATATTTTAGATAATTTTTCTTATAAAAAAGGGATGATTTATGAAGATTTGGAAGTTGTTCCTTCATATGTTTTAAAAACAAAAAAGATTGGTTTTTTAGATTATGCTGGTTATTATTATATTACACGTACTACAAGCATTATGAATCAAAAGAAATTTAATAAAAAGTTTTTGGATATTTTTGTGGCATTGGAAAGTAATAAAAAAAGGCTTTTAGAATATTATCCAGATGAGGTCGAATATTTATATATAACACATTTACTTAGAAGTACTTCACTTAGATTGGTAACTTCTTCTGAAGGAATTGTTTATTTGGATAAAATTATTGGTATTATGAAAAATGATTTTCCTAATTGGAGACAAAATGTTTATTTGAAAAAGTCTAGTTTTAAGTTACGGATGGTTTGTTTTTTGGCATACCATAGGCAAATATTCTTTTTAAAAATACTAAAAAAATTATTTAGAAAATAGGTGGAATATGGAAAAAATAGATTTTGTTGTTTTATGGGTCGATGGTAGTGATAAGAAATGGTTGCTTGATAAAAATAAGTATTCTGATGAAAAAATTGATATTGTTAATGGGGCTAAAAGATACCGCGATTATGATATTTTAAAGTATTGGTTTCGTGGGGTAGAAAAATATGCTTCTTGGGTTAATAAAATTCATTTTGTTACTTATGGACATTTACCAAAGTGGCTTAATACTTCTAATCCAAAGTTAAATGTTGTAAAGCATTCTGATTTTATTCCTCAGAAATATTTACCGACTTTTAATGCTAATACAATTGAACTTAATTTACACAGAATTAAAGATTTGAGTGAAAGGTTTGTTTATTTTAATGATGATATGTTACTTTTAAATAAAGTTGATAGTGATTATTTTTTTAAAAATGGATTTCCTTGTGATAGCTGGCAAGAAGATATTTTAGTTTTAGATAAGACTTCCGACCTTAATTTTTATCATATGATTGTTAATGATTTAAAAGTAATTAATTCACATTTTGATAAGCATAAAGCTATTAAGAAAAATTTCTTTAAATGGTTTAATTTTAAATATGGTAAGGGATTAATAAAAAATTTACTTTTGTTTAATTGGAAAAATATTGCGGGTTTTCATAATTATCATATGCCCAGTCCTTTTTTGAAATCTACTTTTAACGAGGTATGGTCAAAAGAGCCTGATGTTTTAGATGAAGCCTGCATTACTAAGTTTCGTTCTGAAAATGATGTTAATCAATATGTAATGAGTTTATGGCAAATATATTCTGGTAACTTTAGTGTAAAAGGGCATAAAGAATTTGGTAAAATATTTACTTTGAGTGATAGTAATGATGAACTTTATAATTTTATTGAAAATAGGGGTTCTGAGATTGTTTGCATAAACGATGGTGATGTTTTTGATTTTGAAAAGGTCAAAAAGGAGTTAAAGCGGTCATTGGATAAAATATTGCCTAATAAAAGTAGTTTTGAAAAGTAGGTGATTTATTTGAAAAAAGTTTTATTTTTACAACTTAAAGGTAATTCTATTGGTGGTGTTTGGTTTGTAAATAAGGCTTTAGGTGAAGAATTTTTAAAAAGAGGATATGAAGTACAAGTTTTAGGTATTAGGAATAATCATCCTGGCACAGAAATAAAAGATACTAAAATTCCTATATCTGTTATTAATTCTAATGATTTATGGGAGATTATTCATAGAAGAGATGTTTTAAATTCTATTGGTCGTGGTTTTTTTAAGACGTTTAAACAATATTTTATTGATAAAAAAGGTCTTGAAAGTGATTTATCTAAAACTAAAGAATTTATTTTGAATTATGACCCTGATTTTATAATTTCTTCACATTATCATTTACTTTTAGGAATTCCTAATGAGTATTTAAAGAAAACGATATTTGTTCAGCACACTAGTTTTGATTATTTACTTGAGGATAAATTTGGTATTAAGGTTTTAAAAAAATATAAAAATAAGATATATAAGATGTGCTGGCTATGCGAGTCGACAATGAAACAAGCTATTAAGTATGGATTTACAAATAGTACATTTATTTATAATCCTAATAGGTTTGAAACAAATAAAATTGCGAATGTTGTTAATAATAAGAAAATAATTGCAATTACACGTATACATCCTCAAAAAAGAGTTGATTTAATGGTTTCTATTGTAAATGATGTTTTTAAAAACGGAAAATTTCATGATTGGGTTTTTGAAATATGGGGATTTGGTGAATTTAATAAGCAATCACTTAAAATTTTGAAAGAAAGTAGTCAAATTAAGTTTAAGGGGTCTACTGATAATCCAATGAAAAAATTGTTAGAGGCTTCTTTAACTCTTAATACATCTAGTTATGAAGGTTTTCCTTTGAGTGTTATTGAAGGGTTTACTTGTGGACTTCCAGTAGTTTCTTTTGATTATGGTGAATCAGCTAAGGAGCAGATAACTGATGGATATAATGGCTTTGTTGTTAAACAGAATGATATAGAAGAATTCAAACTTAAGCTTATAAAATTACTTAGTGATAAAGGCATGCTTCTTAGGATGTCTAAAAATGCAAAAGAATGCTCTAAACAATATGAAATTTCTAAAGTGGTAGATAAATGGGAAGAATTATTTGAAAGATTGGAGAATGACAATGCCGAAAGTTAGTGTGGTAGTTCCAGTTTATAATGTAGAAAAGTATTTAGACAAATGTTTAAATAGTTTGGTTTATCAAACATTAGATGATATTGAAATTATTGTTGTTAATGATAGTTCACCTGATAATAGTCAAGAGATTATTGACAAGTATGTTAAGGCTTATCCTAGTAAAGTAAAGGCTTATATTAAGAAAAATGGTGGAGTAGGGGACGCGAGAAATTTTGGTATAAAAAAAGCAACTGGAGATTATATTGGATTTGTCGATGGTGATGATTATGTTTCTTTAGATATGTATAAAGAAATGTATAGTAAGGCTGTTAAAGATGATTTTGATATAGTTGTATGTGATATTAGATATGTTTTTAATGATGGTAAAAGCAATATTGTTTCTTCTTTATTTGAACATGATTTAATAACAAAAGAAGAAATTAAAATGTCAATGGTTAATATGTATCCAGTCGTTTGGAATAAAATCTATAAAAGAAATATTTTAAATGATATTTGTTTTAAAAAAGGTGTTTGGTATGAGGATGTTGATTTTTTATATAAATTATTTCCTTTTATTAGCAATATAGGGGTAATAAAAAAGCCATTTGTAAATTATGTTCAGCACTCTATAAGCATTACACATACGTTTGATGAGAGAGTTTACGATTATGTAAAAAACTTTAACGAACTTATAGATTTTTATAAAGAAAGAGGATTATATAATGATTATTATTTCGAATTAGAGTTTGTTTATGTAAGATATTTATATATGACTTTTATTAGAACATGCTGTAATTTTGATAAGGAAGAGTTTAGGAAAGCTTGCTTATTAGCTAAAGAAAATGTTTTAAAGAATTTTCCTAATTATAAGAAAAACAAGTATATTAAAGGGTTGTCAGGTTTTTATTTAAAACATTTTAATTTTTTCACACAAAAGTTAGTTTATTTATTTTATCATTATAAAGCTTTAAAAGGTAAATGAGAAATTTACTTTTTCTTTACTAAATGTTTGTATTAGGTTATAATTGTTAAAGAGTGGGAATAGGTGAGAAAATGGGTAAAAAAAGAATTTTAAGTCTTGATATTATTAGATGTGCTGCAATATTTTTTGTGATTTCTGTCCATTTTTTTCTAAATAGTGATTTTTATCAGACTAATTTGTCTACTGGTGGAATGTTTGTATTAAGCTGTTTTAGATGGTTATTCTTTACTTGTATTGCGATATTTTTGTTATTAACTGGTTATTTAAATAATGCAACAAAATTTGATAAAGATTATTTTTATAAAATTTTTAGAGTTCTTATACCTTATATAATTATTGGAATTATTAGTTTAATGTTTAAAAAGTTTTATTTTGGACAAGATATTACTGTTGTTAGGGGAATTATATATTTATTTAATTTTTCGGCAAATGATTATGCTTGGTATGTTGAGATGTATATTGGTTTGTTTTTGCTAATTCCATTTTTGAATGTTTTATATAATAATTTAAAGTCTAAGAAAAGTAAAACGAAATTAATAGTTGTACTTTCTATTATATTTTCTTTGACTGTAACTACTAGGTTTTTTTATCCAACTAATTATGTTATTAATGCTTTTTCTGATTATTGGATTACAGGATACCCTTTACTTTATTTTTTCTTCGGGAAATATTTAAAAGAATATCCTTTGAAAATCAAAAATATTAAACTTATTTTAATATTAATAATTTTATTTTTGATACAAAGTGGTTTGATTTTTGTTTTTAATTATAATAAAACTTATCCAATGGAGTTATTTAGTGGATATGCTGGCGGATATTATAATTTGTTTACTGTTTTTGAAGCAATTATTATTTTTAGCTTATTATTTAGAATTAATTTAAATGGTAAAATAAAAACAAAATTTATTACTACTATTTCCTTAGTTTCTTTTGAAATGTATTTAGTTTCAGCTATAATAGATGGTATTTTCTATAACGAAATGAATTTACAATTTGGTAATGCTTTTAATTATTTGGTTAGCTATTTATTTTCAGTTCCTATTATATTTTTGTTATCTTTTGTCTTCGGTTTTATTATTCATAAAGTTTCTAATTTTATTTATATGAAATTTAAAACGATTTATGATAAAATATATAAAAAGATTAGTAAATTTATTAAAGGAGTATGTTTATGTTTTCAAAATTAAATGATTATTTGAAATTAATTAGGGTTAAACATTATATTAAAAATATATTAATTTTTGTCCCTTTATTTTTCAGTGGATTATATAAAGATTTTAATAATATTGTTGTTGCAATATGTGGTTTTTTCCTTTTTTCAATTGTTGCTTCTATTATTTATGTATTTAACGATATTTGTGATGCTCCAAAGGATAGAATGCATGAGGTTAAAAAAAACAGGCCGATTGCTTCTGGAAGGGTAGGAGTTAAAGAAGCGTATTTTTTGATTATATTTTTAGGTATTATATCATTTTTATTGGTTTATTGTTTGTATTTATTCAAAGCTAATTTATATTCTTTAATTTTACCAATTATATATGTTGGAATAAATATTTTATATTCAAAGTGGTTAAAACATGTGGTTTTGGTCGATGTTATTATTTTAGTTTCAGGTTTCTTAATTAGATTATTTTTTGGTGCTTTACTTATAGATTGTGTTGTTTCTAATTATTTATATTTAACTGTTATGTCTTTAGCTTTTTATATGGGATTTGGTAAGAGGCGTAATGAAATTATGAAAAGCGATAAAAATACACGTGATGTTTTAAAATATTATAATAAAGAGTTTTTAGATAAAATGATGTATGTATGTTTAACTTTAACGGTGGTATTTTATTCTATGTGGACAGTTGATCCGAATGTGATTTCTAATGTTCATCATAATTTGCTAATTTGGACAGTGCCTATTATTATGATTATTTTATTTCAATATAGTTTGATTGTTGAAAAAGATAGTTTTGGCGATCCAGTAGATGTACTTGTTAGCAATAAACCATTGCTTTTATCTTGTTTGTTTTATGCGTTATTTATAATTGTGATTTTTGTGTGAGGTGTGTATGAAAAAAGTTATTAATATTAATGATAAATGGCAGATATTTTTAAAAGTTTTATTGTTTATTTCTTTGCCAGCTTTAAGTTTATTTTTGTGCCGAAATACTGAAAAATGGATTATGATTATTTCTTTAGTGGCATCTATTATTTGTTCCTTTGTTTTAGTTAAATTTATATTTAAGGATATTTTTAAAAAGATTGATTTGTTTTACGCTGTAATATCTTTTTTACTTAGTGATTATATCATAAATGTATATTATATGTATCATCATAGTTTTACATTTAAAGGTAATTTTTATGTTTTTTCTGAATGGAAAATATTTACTTTAAGTATTTTATCTATTTTTGCTTTGGGAATCATTATTTATTATTTATTAAAAAAATTAATACCTGTTTTGAAGAATTTTTATAAATCGTTAACTAAATTTGAAAAAATATTTTTGGTTGTAATTTTTTTTGCTTCGTTATTTGTTACAACAATTATTTTTAATAAAACTTCTGTGTTTTATTATGGTAAAGATGTTTATTGGGATATTCTTTATACTTCTGATAGTTCAGCCACTTACATTAACGATGCGCTTTTTAATATTAATTCTATAATGAATGATTTTGCTAAACAGCCACTTTTTGGAATTTTTTCATTACCATTTGCTGTAATTGCTAGATTACTTAGTGAAGTATTTTTTATGCTTCCAAATGGTTATGTAATTTTTTTAACAGTTGTTCAAATTACTGCAATGGCTGTTGCTTGGATTATGCTTGCGCGTTTATTAAAAATTAAAGAAAATAGTAAGTGGGAGTTATGTTTATTATTTTTGTGTTCATTTACTACAATATCCTTTGCTTTAATTTTAGAACAGTATATTTTGTCTTTTTTCTATGTTGTTTTGATAATATATAGCTATTATAATATGAAACATAGTGTTAATTATTCTTTTATTGCTGGAGTAGGGTCGTTGGTTACTACTGGTATTTTAGTACCGTTTGTTTCTAAGCCGTGCAAGATTAAAAGATGGTTATTAAATTTATTAAAATGTTTCATTGCTGGAGTATTTATTACTGTTATTTTTGGCCAGTTACCATTTATTTTTGGATTTATTGAGGAATTAATGCGTAATCTTGACTCTTATACGGGTGTAGGATTATCTTTTAACAATAAGTTGATGCAATTTTTAAATTTTGTTAAAGGTATTTTTATAGCTATTCCGGGTTCTGCTATGCCAACGATTGCTGTTGGACCAGTACATTTATCATATTATTTAACTGAAGTTAGTGAATATAGTATTTTAGGAATTGTTATGTTAATTTTTTGTTTTATTAGCTTCTTTATTAATAGGAAAAATAAGCTTTGTATTATTTCTATGTTTTGGATTTTATTTTCTTTTGTTATATTATGTTTGGTAGGCTTTGGTACTAGCGAAAATGGTTTGAACTTATATTCTTTATATTTTTCTTGGGCTTATATAGTATTAATTTATATGTTGTTATATAAATTAATAAGAAATGACTTAGTTAGACGAGTTATTATAATTATACTAATTATAGTTTTGCTTATATTTAATATTCCGGAATTTATAAATATTATTAAATTTGGACTTACATATTATCCTATTTGATTGTTGAAATTGTTGATGGCATTTATTGCCATTTTTTATATTAAAAGAGTAAATTCATTTTAAAATTTACTCTAATGATTTAATAATTATTTATAAAATTATTGAATTTATTTGATATTTTTTGATAAATTTTAGTATGTTTAGTAATGTTAAATATCAATTGTCTTAATGCTTCTATTATACCACATATCATAAATATAATAATAGATGCAATCAATACTTTAATGAGTATACTATTTGAAGTAATTGGTTCTACATCTGAAAATCTAAGCCAGTGGTATAAGTATTGACGATTACATTGATGTTCATGAATTATATAGATTCCAAAAGTTAAAGAGCCAATATAGTTTATAACTTTACTTTTTATATTTAATGTACTAAACCATAAGAAATAGAAGATAGATTGTAATATTACTAATATAAAATTATATTTTTCAAAATTGGCAGTAATTAAATGTCCTATATATTGAAAAAGACTATTTTCCATATTTGATAATGTTATTCCAAAATTATATGTCATAAAATTTAAAACCATAAATATAATAGTACTAATTAAAAATATTGTTTGAATTTTATTTTTTGAATAATTTTTAAAATGGATATTATTTGTTATTGGGTATTTTGAGAGGTAAGCACCTACGATATACATCATTATAAATTGTATTACTGTTAATCCATCATTTGTTCCAACTATTTGATTACTTAGAAGTGGAGCTATGGAAAAACATATCAATAATGTTATTATTAATTTACGATGTATAGTTTGGCTCATGTTTTGAATTAATATATTTAAAAATGGGCTTAATAAGTATACAATTAAATAGCAAGCAATATACCAATGTGTGTGTATATAAAATGGATTTATTAAATTAAAATAATCTACAATTGTAAAATTTTCCTTGTTTAGTATTATAAAAATAAGATGTATAATTATTTTATAAAAATAAAATATACTAAATGTTTGCAGAAACTTTTTAAGCTTAAATTTTTTGTTGTGCTGAAAATACCCTGTTAATAACATAAAGGAATTTACGTGAACTATGGTAATACATATTAGTAGTTGTAATAAAAAATGAATGGTACCAGTGCTATTTTGCAAGGTATGTCCTTTGTATATGACATGGTATAAAATAATGAATAGCATTGAAACAATTCTCATAAGCTCAAAGTTTGATTGTTTGATTTTATGCATGTTTATTCCTCCGGTCTGTTTTATTTTGCTTTTCTATTACGATTATAATATAAAATTCTGCGTTTTGAAAGAGAAAATATAGATATTTTATAATATTGAGTAAATTCTATATTGATTTGTTTTAAAATTATGAATATTGTAGAAATTATTTTGAAAAAATGTTATTATTGTTATATAGTAGGGTGTGAGAGTTATGAGTAATAGAATATCTATTTTTTCTAGTATTTTAAAAAATATGGCTTTTTTAATTATATCTATTATTGCTATAGATATTTTACTATCTTCGGTATTATTTTTATTTGGAATTTCTATAACAGTTTTTAATTTTTGGATAAGTTTTATTTTAGCATTTATTTTATTTGTTTGTGTTATGCCTGATAGTATAAAAATTAAGCTATTTTCATTTGTTATTGTTATTGGATTATTTATGATTAGTATTTTTGTTTCTAGTAAGGTATATGACTTTTCTTATGATGGTAATGCATATCATAAAAATGCTGTTGTAGTTTTAGCAAATGATTGGAATCCTATTTATCAAGATTCTAGTGAAATTAGGCAACAATTATTTCCAGAAGAGTATAAAGATGTTTCTTCAATTTGGATTGATCATTATGCCAAAGGCAATTGGATATTTGGGGCTTCTATTTATAAGGTGACTGGCAATATAGAAACAGCTAAATCAATTAATCTTTTATTGATTTTTGCATTATTTGGTTTTTCATTTTATTATATTTATACTAAGAGTGGAAAAATTATATTTAGTATTATGTTATCATTAATGATTGCCATTATGCCAATAAATTTTATTCAAATGTTTAGTTTATATAATGATGGAACTGTTTATTCAACTTTAAGTTTATTTGTTTTATCTTTAATGCTTTTTTCTGATGAAAAAGAAAAACATAAATTAAGTACATGGTGTTGGCTTTTTGCTACTTCATTAATTTTACTTAATATTAAGTTTACTGGTTTGGCATATGCTGGTATATATTCTTTAGCTTTTGCTATATATTATATTCACTTACATAAAGATAATATTCGTAGAATTATTCGTTCTGCATCTATTTTTGTAGGGATGGTTTTTGCTATTTTGGTATTATGTGGATCCAATTCGTATTTAAAAAATATTATAGATCATCATCATCCATTTTATCCTTTGTATGGTGATGATCCAGTAGATATTATTACAAATTTACAACCTAGAAATTTTAATGATAATAATTCTTTGGAAAAGTTATTTTTATCTTTATTTTCTGAAACTGATAATATTTGGGCTGGAGTAGATAAAGATACACGTTTAAAGATACCATTTTCTGTTTCTGAAAATGAAATAAGAGCAATTGGCATAGATACTAGAGTTGCTGGTTTTGGCCCATTATTTAGTGGTATGTTACTTGTTTCTATAGTTATAATAATGATTAGTTTAATTATTCTTTTTAAGAAACATTATGGAAAGCTTTTTAAATATACTTCTTTGTTATTAGCAACTATATTTTCAATTATTTTAATGCCCGATAGTTGGTGGGCTAGGTATGCGCCTCAAACATATTATATTGTTATTATTGCAGCTGCGTGTTTAATGTTTATTGGTTTTAAAAAGAAAATATTTAATTATTTATTTTCTATTATGTTTTTTGCTTTAATTTTTGTAAATTTGAGTTATAGTTTTGATTTTATTAATACAAATATTTCAGAATCTATTTTATTGAAAGATAAGTTGCTTTCTTTTAAAAATAAAGAGGTAGATACAGCTCTTAGTGGTGATAATTTTATTCCACAATTGATTAATTTGAAAGAATATAATATTGATTATAAGTTAGTTAAATATAATAAAAAATGTGATTCATTATATTATCCTGGCATATATTCTTGTTTAAAAAAATAAATACGAAAAAAGGGAGCCTTTCCCTTTAATTTTCTGCTTCTTCTAACATGTTTGTTATAAAAATACCATATCCTTTATGAGGGTCATTAACAACAACATGAGTTACGGCACCGATGATATTGTCTCCTTGAATAATAGGGGAGCCACTCATTCCTTGAATAATACCATTTGTTTTATTTAATAGTTCTTTATCGGTTATTTCAAAGACAAAGTTTTTTGTTTTTTGATTTTTGTCATTGATTTGGGTGATATTGATATTGTATTCTTGGACTTTGGTATCATTTAAAACGGTTAGTATTTTAGCTTTTCCTTTTTTTATTTCTTCTGGTTTGGCAACTTTATAAGTTTTATTTTGATTAAATTCTGCTTTATAATTTCCAAATATTCCACTGATAGTATTTTCCTTTACTTCACCGGTAGTGTTTGTTTTATCATATTCAGCTTTTTTTTCACCGGGTGATCCATCAGTGCTTGGAAGAATACCTGTGACTTTAGATGAAAATATGGTACCATCGTTTATTTCAAAAATTTCACCAGTTGTCTGCTCTTGAATTTCATGACCTAAAGCTCCAAATTTTTTGGTATTTGGGTCGATAAATGTTAAGGTTCCTATACCAGTTACGCTATCTTTTACATAAAGACCTGTTTTATAAATGTTATTTTCATCTTTATATAATTTTAAATTTGTTTCTTTGGATTTATCATTTCTGATATAGGTTACATTAATATTTTCATCTTTAACTTTGTTTATCTCATTAGCCATGTCTTCAATTGAGGAAATTTGATTACCATTTATTTTTTCAATAATGTCTCCTTTATTTAAGCCGGCTTCTTTGGCTGGAGATGTATTATTTACTTCATAGGTTCCAACAATTAAAACACCTTTTGAATTTAAAGATATACCGATATTTTGTCCACCAGCTATTATTCTATCTGAATAGGCTAGGGCATTTATGGGTATAATAGTAAGGAAAAGTAGAAGCAGGAAGATAGATTTTTTAAATTTTTTTAAAAACAAATAATCATCTCCTTAAAATCAGACTACATTATTATTATGGTATAAATAGTAAGAAATAGTATTAGAATTTTATGGAATTTAAAAACGTCCACTTTATTAGTAAACGCTTTTTATACATATACGAATAAACCAGCTATAAAAAATGCAATTATACCAATAAGCATAATCCATACGGCTATTTTTTGGACTTTAGAATTCAATGTTATCACCTCTTATTCATTATATAATATTTTTTTTATTTTTGGAATATTTTTTCTTTAAATGAGTATAATTTGGTGAGGGATAAATATGAAAAAATATATGGACAAGTTAAAGAGTAATATTCGCATTAATAAAAATTTATTTGTTTTTTTAGTTGTTATAGTAGCGGTTGGAATAGCTTCTGGAAGTATATTTGTAACGATTTTGGATACGAGTGATAAGACAATGATTAGTGATTATTTAAACAGTTTTTTGAATAGTTTGAATACTAATAGTTTAAATTATAATAGTACTTTACTAAATACTTTAATTTTTACGATAGGAGCGACTTTACTTATTTGGCTTTTAGGCATTTCTGTTATTGGTTTTGCGCTTATATTATTATTTTTATTTATAAAGTCTTTTTCTTTAGGTTTTTCGGTTGCTAGTATTATTATTAATTATAATTTTAAAGGTGTCTTAATGGCCTTTGCTTATACTATTCCACATCACGTTATAAATATGATGATTTATTTGTTAATATCTTCTTATGCACTTGTGCTTTCTTATAGGTTAATTAGCAGTTTTACGAAAAAGAAAAATTTTGATTTTAAGGTGATTTTTAATAGATATTCATTTATTCTTTTGTTTTCTATAATTATTTTGTTTATAAGTAGTTTATATGAGGTTTATTTGGCTCCTAAGGTTATAAGTCTTGTTGTTTCTATTTTAAATTAGATATAGCTTTTTAGCTATATTTTTTGTATAATTATTAGTGGAAGTGATGATATGCCAAAAGTTGTGGTTGGAATGAGTGGGGGAGTAGATAGCAGTGTGGCTGCTATATTGCTTCAAAAACAAGGTTATGAGGTAGTAGGTTTATTTATGCGTAATTGGGACAGTACTATTAACAATGATTTTTTAGGAAATCCTAATGATTTAAGTGATATTTGTCCGCAGGAGAAAGATTATAACGATGCTTTAAAAGTGTGTGAAAAATTAGGTATTCCTTTAAAAAGGGTTGATTTTGTTAAAGAATACTGGGATTATGTATTTACTTATTTTTTAGATGAACTTAAGAAGGGAAGAACGCCTAACCCCGATATAATGTGCAATAAGTATATTAAGTTTGATATGTTTGCGAAAGAGGCTTTCAAGTTGGGAGCCGACTTTATTGCGACAGGTCATTATGCGAGATTGATTGATGGTAAACTTTATAAGGGTTTGGATAAAAATAAGGATCAGAGTTATTTTTTATCACAGGTTTCTAAGAAGCAATTAGAGAAAGTTTTATTTCCAGTAGGGGAGCTTCAAAAGAACGAAGTTAGAAAAATAGCTCATGAATATAGATTAATTACAGCTGATAAAAAGGATTCGACAGGTATTTGTTTTATTGGCGAACGTAATTTTAAACAATTTTTAGAAAATTATTTACCTAATAATCCTGGTGATATTGTAAATATTGATACTGGTGAGGTAATAGGCAAACATAGCGGTCTAATGTATTATACAATTGGTCAAAGGCGTGGTCTTAATATTGGCGGTACGAAAGAAAGGATGTTTGTTTGTAAGAAAGATTTGGATAAAAATATTTTATATGTGGCAATAGGGGATGAAAACAAATATTTAATGAGTTATGCGTGCGAGATTGAAGATGTAAATTTGCTAGACAATTTGCAATGCAAATGTAGTGCAAAATTCAGGTACAGGCAAGCTGATAATGAGGTTTATACAGAAAAATTAGAAAATGGAAATATTTTGATTAAATATCCACAAGGTGTTAAAGCAGTTACTGAAGGTCAAGCGTGTGTTTTATATAATGGTGATGAGTGCTTAGGTGGCGGAATTATTAAAAAGGTTTATAAGGAGAAGAATATTAATTATGATTAAAGAATTACTTAAAAAATATAAATTTATTATTTTATATGGAATTTTTGGTGTTTTGACAACGATTATTAATATTGCTACTTACGGGGTTTTTTATAGTGTTTTAGGCGTTTCTAATGTTATTAGTAATATTATAGCTTGGGTACTTTCTGTTTTGTTTGCTTTTATTACAAATAAACTTTGGGTGTTTGAAAGTAAGAGTTTTGACTTTAAATTATTTATGAAGGAACTTGGCAGTTTTACTGTATGCAGATTAGCAACTGGCGCTTTAGATTTAGGAATTATGTTTGTCGGAGTTGATCTATTAAAAGGTCCAGCTATGATTTTAAAAGTTATATCTAATATTATAGTGATAATTTTAAATTATGTGATGAGTAAGGTTTTTGTATTTAAGAAAGGAAAATAAAAGGTATTGCTATTTTAACAATACCTTTTCTATTACGAATTTTTTGGGAGTTCCAAATTTTTTCGTAATATATGTATAAAGCTAGAGAGTTATGATAAAGGATATTTAAAATAAACATATATTCTTGTTGACAAAATTTTACATTTTGCTTGACTTTGGTAGGGGAGACTGATAAAATGTAATAGTAGGAGGGTTACAATACTTATGGAAAGATTAAATGACATTTTGAGAGAACTTGGTATTTCTAAAGTGAAGTTAGCTAAGTGTTTAGGAGTTTCTAGGCAGATGATTTATAATTATTTGGAACTTGATGATATTAATAAGTGGCCAAAGGATAAAAAAGTTATTTTGCTTAATATTTTAGGTATTAAGTCAGCTGATGAACTTGATAATATTAAAGTTGATACTGATTATATTATGGATGTTGAAACTAGAATTAACAGTTTGTTTGAAAATTCTAATAAAAGTGAGCTTGGCGATAGTAATGTTATTTTCTCTGGCTTAGATGATAAAAGAAAAGAACTTTTACATAATATTGTCGATGAAATTAAAGAACGCTTGGAAGATGAAAAAGATGAGGAAGGCTTTAATTCTATTTTATATTTATATCATTATTTACAGTCAATGGAAAGTATGCGAGAGCTTAAATACATTTTAGCATATGTATCTAAGGTTGGTGGTTATACTAAACCATATGAATTTGTATATGATGAAAATGAGCAATTTGTGTTTGAAAGTATATTATTTTCAGCGTTTAATTTATATCATGCAGGAACTTCTAGTAAAACTAGAATTGCTGAGACGCATAAGAGGTTTGTCTCTCAAATAGAACATAAATTAGAGGATAAGATGAGTAGGACTTTAGAGATGAATACGCTTAAAATACAAGCAATGAAGGAATTAGGGTTAACAGAAGTTAATGATGAAAATGTGGCCGAATTAATGTATAAAATAGATGAAATTCAAGCTCGTAAAGCTAGAAATAATTAGTCCGATAATATATCTTATGTTAACTTGTATATATTGTAAAAATGAGTAGTGTTTGATTTTATTATAATACTACTCTTTTATTAAATATTAAGAGGTGTTTTATATTATGATTTATGTTTTACTATTTATTATATTGATGGTTATTATATTTTGGTTTATTATTTCTCGTTTTGGCAGTTCTTCACTTATTAAAGATATTAATGAAGATGTTTCGGCGGTTAATTATATTCCAAAGCAATTTTTAACTAACAATGAATATGATTTTTTAACAAAGTTTATAGATTTAGAAGATGAATTACATATAAATATAGTTCCTCAAGTTAACTTAGCTTCTATTATTCAAAAAGTCTCAAATAGCCGGTTTAATACAGAATTATTTAGGAATATTGATTTTGGGATTTTTAGTGCAGATTATAGTAAGGTTTTGTTATTAATCGAATTAAATGATGAATCACATAATAATTTTCATAGAAAAAAACGGGATATAAAGTTCATGAAATATGCAATAAAGCGGGAATTAAATTGATAACATTTTATACGAGGTATTCTAATGAAAAAGAATATGTAAAGAGGCGAATATTAAAGGAATTAAATATGCCTAATAAAGCTGATTAACCACTCCCCTACCCTTATTTTATAAGGTTTTTTAGCTTAACAGATGATTTACGTACATAAATAATATACCAATTAGAAAACTAATGATGGTTTTCTTTTTTTCATCATATTTTAAGGCGTTTGGAAGTAGTTCTACTGTAGATATATAAGTCATTATGCCGGCTATTATAGCAAATAAAGCTCCCATGATTGTATCATTTATAATAGGTTTTAAAAAAAGAAATGCTAAAATGGCACCTAATGGTTCAGACATACCTGATATAAGAGTCATACCAAGTGCTTTTTTCTTGTTTTTAGTTCCATAATATATTGGTATAGCGATGCTTATGCCTTCCGGAATATTGTGCATGGCTATAGCTATAGTAATAGATATACCTAATTTTAAATTTGTTTCGGAAGATAAATAGGTTGCAATACCTTCTGGTATATTATGGATTATAATGGCTATCATGGTGAAAATGCCTAATTTATATAGTTTGTTATTTTGAGCTTTGTTTGGTATTATTTTATCTATAAATAATGGTATAGTTAAACCAATTATGATAAATACTGTTATATTTAAAAATATTTGATTTTTAGTATTTGATTGAAACATGGTTAGACTTTCAGGAATTAAATCGAAAATTGATACACTAAGCATTACACCGGCCGCAAAGGCTAAAGAAAGTTTAATTATATTATTGCCTTTATAATATATGAATAGTCCACCTATTAGAGTTGACAGGCCGGCAATAAAACACAATAGAAATGGTAGTATTTCTGTCATAGCTTTCACCTATTTCAATATATGAAAAAAAGTATGTGGTTATCATACTTTAAATACCAAAAAATTCTAAAATTAAACCTGTAACAATACTGATTAAATATAAAATAGTGATGATTTTAATGTTTTCTTTGATGTTTTTATTGGATTTGAATAAAACTAGTAGTGCTACCCCACTATTTGCTAAAAGTCCGGCTAAAGCGGCCGAAAGTGGCAAAATATTAGCAATATATAATTCGGTTAATATTATACTTGAGCCACAGTTTGGAATTAAGCCTATTAGGCCAGCGATAAATGGGGTGAAAAAGGTTGTTTTATCAAATATGTGTTTAATGTTTTCTTCACCAATATAATGAAAAGCCGTATTTAGTATAAAGGTGATGATGAATATGAATATCAATGTTTTAATAGTATGTTTTAAGGCCGGTTTTATGATACCATGACTACAATCACAGTGTTCGTCTTCACATATATCAAAGTGTTTTTTAGGCTTTTCTTTTTTGATTAGTAAATCAATTATAAAACCACTGATAAAGCCAATTACAATTTTAATACTTATTAATAGTAGGATGTCTTTGATAGGAGCATTTTGGGCAATAAGGATTGGAAGCATTTCATCACTGGTCGATAAATAGATAGAAATTAATGTTCCTAAACTGATTATTCTAGTTATATAAAGGTTGGTTGCTAATACGGAAAAGCCACATTGTGGGATGGCTCCTAAAATACCACCAACTAAGGGGCCTAATTTACCGGCTTTTTTTATTGTATTTTCCGTTTTTTTGGAAAGCTTATGTTCAAAAAGTTCGATGATTAAAAAAGCAATAAATAAAAATGGTAATATTTTAACGCTATCTAAAATGGTGTCTAATATTATTTCGGGCATGATAATCGTCCTTTCTTCTTACTATTATAACATTTTTAATGGCTATTTTCCATGTGGGTGAAACTCTCTATAATTTTCTTTTAGTTTTTCATTAGTGATATGTGTATAGATTTGGGTTGTCGAAATATCACTATGACCTAATAGTTCTTGGATACTTCTTAAATCAGCGCCATGTTTTAAAAGATGGGTAGCAAAGGAGTGCCTTAAGGTGTGTGGTGAAAGTTCTGTTTTTATTCCTTTTTCTTTAGCTATGTTTTTAATTATTTTAAAGAACCCTTGTCTAGTCATTTTATTTCCATGATTATTTAAAAATAGGATGTTATTTTCACCATGTTTAAATAATATCGTTCTGTGATATAAAATATATTTTTTTAAAGCTTCAGCGGCATAGTCATTTAATGGGATAATTCTTTCTTTGGAACCTTTACCAAATATTCTAACTACATAGTTTTTTAAATCTATATCATTGACGGTTAGATTTATAAGTTCACTTACTCTAAGTCCACTACTATACATGAGTTCAAGCATGGCTTTATTACGGTAGTCAAAATCAGTTTTTAAGTTAATATCTAGTAATTTATTTACTTCTTCTTCGGATAAAACTTTGGGAAGACTTTTAGCTGTTTTAGGGCTGGTAATGGTTGTTAGAGGATTATGATTTGTATATTTATATAGTTCTAAAAATTTATAAAAGCTTTTTAAAGTACTGATACATCTAGATACAGAGTTTGGGCTTTCTTCTTTAGAAAGGCTTTGGATAATTGTTTGAATATCTTTTTTATCTAGTTTAGTGAAGTCTTTTTTAATAATAGTTTTACTTTTGATTAAATCTCTTTTATATGAATTTATGGTATTTTCACTATATTTTTTTTCATATCTTAAATAATCGATAAATTCATTTATATATTTTTCGTTCATGTTGGTCACCAGTTTAATTTTATCAAAAAATGTTTAAAAAGGAAATATACGTGTTATAATGTATTTAATTCTTATTTTATTACTAGAAAGATGGTGAGGCAGATGTTTGATATAATTATGTGTTTAGGCGAAGTTTTAGAAGGGGTAGATTTTTTAAACAATTTAACTCCTAATTCGAGAAATGAAGGTAAGAAAAATAAGCAACCAGTAATACCGTACTGGGGAATATTTTGCGCTTTATCATTTGCTTTAACGACGCTATTTTTGGTATGGCTTAGGAGTTATTTTAAGATAGAACTTATGTTATATATAGTGTTTGCTATTATAGTATGTCTTTTTGTATGGGGTATTTTATATGTTATTATTATTAATTTAGCTAATTTTATTTATGTGAAAATTATAAGGAGGCAAAAGAATGAGACCACTAGCTGATACTTTAAGGCCTAAAAAAATAGAGGATGTTTTTGGGCAAAAGCATTTAATTGGTGAAGGTAAGGTTTTATATAATTTAATTAAGCATAACAAAATTTTTTCAATGATTTTATATGGCCCGTGTGGGACTGGTAAAACAACTTTAGCTTATACAATTATTGGTGAGCTTGATTTAAAGTATGAGTTTTTAAATGCGGTTATTAATAGTAAAAAGGATTTAGATGAGGTTATTAGTAAAGCTAAGGATAATGATGGCATCGTTTTGATAATGGATGAAATACACCGCTTAAATAAGGATAAACAAGATTTACTACTCCCCTATTTAGAAAACGGTTTAATTACTTTGATTGGTCTTACAACGGCTAATCCTTATCACTCAATTAATCCAGCTATTAGAAGTAGGTGTCAATTATTTGAGGTTAAAACATTAAGCGATAGTGATGTTGAAGAGGCTTTATACAAGGCTTGTAAGTATTTAGAGAATATAGATATTTCTGATGCGGCAATTAGATATATTGCTAAGCTTTCTAATGGCGATTTGAGATATGCTTATAATTTATTAGAGGTTGTTTACTATGCTTCAGATGATTTTAAGATTGAATTAGACGATGTTAAAAAGATAAATAACAAACCTAGTTTATATATAGATAAAAATGATGAGGGATATTATGATGTAATTAGTGCTTTGCAAAAGTCAATAAGAGGTAGTGATGTCAATGCGGCTTTACACTATTTAGCTAGATTAATCGTGGCTGAAGATTTAGATATAATTTTTAGAAGATTATCGGTTATTGCCTATGAAGATATTGGTCTTGCTAATCCGGCGATTGGACCTAGATTGGAAGCGGCTATTAAGGCGGCTGAGAGAGTTGGATTACCTGAGGCTAGGATACCACTTGGGGAGATTGTAATTGATATGGCTTTATCGCCTAAATCAAACAGTGCGCATGTGGCTTTGGATATGGCGATTAATGATGTGCGGATGGGACATGTCGGTAAGGTGCCTGAGCATATTAAAACTAATTCTAAAGATTATAAGTATCCTCATAATTATAAGGGTGGCTTTGTTAGGCAGCAATATTTACCTGATGAGTTAGTCGGAAGAAAATATTATAGTCCTAAGGAAACTAGTAAATATGAGATTAATTTAAAAAACATTTACGATAGAATAAATAAGGCGTAAATGTTTTATTTTAAAATAAATAGTTCTAGGGCGAGGTCTTTATTTAGTTTACCGGTTTTAATGCCAATATCTATATCGGCTAGATTATTTAGATATTCTAGTAGAGTTTTAGATGAATAATTTCGGCTATTTTGAATAGCTAATTTTACGCGGTAAGGATGAATTTTTAAAATAGAGGCAATATCTTTTTCACTATAACCTTTTTTGAGTAATTCTTTTGATTGATACATAATTCTAAATTGATTGGCTAAAATAACGATAATTTTAATGGGTTCTTCGTTTATTTTAAGCATTTCATAATAAAGTTCTATGGCTTTTTCTTTGTTTTTTTGAACGATATAATCGATTAATTTGAAGATATCAATATCGATATTTTTATTGGTTAAGTTTATAATATCTTCAGCAGTGATATTTTTATCTTTGTTTTTATATATTTTTATTTTATTTATTTCATTTTGAATTATTAACGGGTTATTTCCTACTCTATCTAAAAATAAATTGATGGTTTTTTCGTTGATGTCATAGTCTTTTAATAAATTTTTAGTTAGATTTAAAGGGCTTATTTCTTCATTAAATTCTTTAACAATTCCGACTTTTTTGATTAGTTTAGTTATTTTTTTTCGGGTATCTATTTTTTCGGTGTGCGCGGTGAAGATTAAATTAGTGCTTTTGTTTATGTTGTTTAAGTAATTTTCAACAATATCGCTATCTTTGGATGTGAGAGTTGTAAACATACTAGCATTTTCAACGATGACAGTTTTGGTTTCGGCAAACATGGAATAGGTTTCGGCATCGTCAATAGCGTCTTTTAAAGGGGTATTATTAAGATCGTATCTACTAATATTCATGTCGTTTTGATTTTTAGTTAAGTTTTTTATCTCTTCATTTATTTGAAAGTCTTTTAGACCATATAAAAGATATACCATAGATATCACCTACAATTTATTATAACATATTTTTTTAAGAAAATTAAAACACCTTGCGGTGTTTAATTTTCGAAAGTTTCATCATTTGTTTTTGATTCGCTGTGTTTTTCTGTTTTCTTTTTCTTATTATTTTGATGATTTGTGCTTATTTTATCGTATTTGTTTAGACCAAATATCAATGTAGCAATAAATGTTCCGGCAAATACAGCGCCTAATATTACTTGTAAGACATTTGGGAGCGATAAAACAATGGTTGTTCGGTCAAAGGTTAGTCTCAAAGTTCCGGATAAAATAAATAAGGCAATTAGTCCGTAACCAGCATCTTTATTAAAGGTAAGTTTACCTAATAAGTAGACGTTGGCAAATGGGATCCAAGACATGACAGTTGATGTGCCAGTAACTTTTTTATTAAAGTTATTTAAAAAAACAGCAAATGCGATATATAAAGCAATAAGCATTACAATTACGACAGCGATACAAAAATACAAAAATGTTGATGTTTCGTCCATTTTTAATCCTCCCCTTTTATTCTTGGTTACGCTAACCTATTTTTATTTTATCATAAATTTGAAATAATTAATATATAATTTGATTATTTTTTAGGAATTTCGAAATAGAAGGTTGAGCCTTTATCTGATGATATAACTCCATATTTATAATTATGCATTTGTAAGATGTTTTTGACAATAGATAATCCTAGTCCAGTTCCATAGCTATTTCTTTTATGTTTTTTATCACTATGATAGTATTTATCCCAAATGTGTTTTAATTCTTCTTTTTTAATACCTTTACCGGTGTCTTTTATTTGAACGATATATTTATATTTATTTTCTTCAATGTTAATATATATTTTTTTATCTTCGCCAGTATAATTGATGGCGTTATTGATTAGATTATAAACTACTTGATAAATTCTTTTATAATCGGCTTTAATAATGGTTGAATTAGGATGGGTGAAGATAAATTGATATTTTTCTTTTTCGGATAATATTTTAAATCTTTGAATTACTTGATTGATTAGCTTAATTAAGTCTACCTCTTCTAATTTTAAAGTGGTGTTTCCAGATTCGGTGGCAGATAGGTCTAAGATGTCGTTGACTAAAAGGGTTAATCTATCAGTTTCGTCAATAATGGTGTTTAGGTTTTCTTCGCGTTTTTCTTTATTATTATAGGTAATATCCCGCACCATTTCAGCGTAGGCTTTAATCATCGTTAGAGGTGTTTTTAAGTCATGACTGACGTTGGCCATAAGGTCTCTTTTTAATGTTTCGGTTTTGGATAATTCATCTTTGGCATAGTTTAGGGAATCGGCAAGTTCATTTATTTCGTAAATATTTATATCGGTTTTGAAGTTAGCGTTAAAATTACCATCAGCTAGTTTTCTTGCTTCATTGCTTATTTGGGTAATTGGCTTTGATAATTTTTTAGAGATTAAGTAACCGATGATTAGGGATAAAATAAGGACTACAATGGTGGTTATGATAAACTGGTTACTTAGTATGGTTATAGTGGAGTCTAGGGGCTCTAGGGAGGCATTTATAAAGGCGTAGAGGTCAGTATCTAGTTTTAGGGCATAGATTAGGGTTTCGTTTTGATAACGTTCATTTATGAGGTTATAGTGCTGCTCTAAAAGACCACTATTTATGAAATCGCGTTTTACTTTGAAGTTTTTATTTCCAAATTCCATACAACCTTTATTAGAGACGGTGGCCGCATAGATATTATCACCATATATTTCAATACAGATGTCACGTTTTTGGGCGATGTTTTCAATTTTTTGCTGATTTAGATTGATACTTTTACGAAGTTCACTAGCGGCTTTATCTAATTCTCCTGTTTTATATGATTTATAATAGCTATCTAGGAAAATAATTTGAAAGAACCAAAGAAAACATAGGATGAAAATAGAAAAGGCAATTAAAAAAAGCCATATATTTATTTTCAAACTATTTTTTTTAATGTTTTTGAGTTTATTAAATATTTGGGTTAGATTATTCATTTTCTTTGACACTGAACTTATAACCTACTCCTCTAACGGTTGTTATAAGATTTCTATAAGGTCCTAGATTATTTCGAAGCATTTTGACATGAGTGTCTATGGTTCTATCGTCACCAAAAAAGTCATAGCCCCAAATTTTATTTAATAGTTGATTTCTAGAAAGAGCGATATTTTCATTGGTGACAAAGTAACATAATAGTTCATATTCTTTTAAGGTTAGTTTAATTTCTTTGCCATCGATATAAACGGCATGACCTGGATAGTCAATTTTTAAGCCTTTATATTCATAGTTATCTGGGGTCATTTTGCCACTTCTTTTTAATATGGCTTTTATTCTAGCAAGCAGTTCTTTAGGACTAAAGGGTTTGGTCAAATAGTCATCAGTTCCTAAATCAAAACCTTTTAGTTTATCGTACTCTTCGTTTCTAGCCGACAAGATGATGACGGGTATATTTTGGGTTTTTTTGATTTCTTCTAGAAAAGTCATACCATCCATTTTAGGCATCATAATATCTAAGACTATAAGGTCTATTTTTTGATTTTTGATTATTTCTAAGGCTTCAAGACCGTTTTCGGCTTCGACGGTTTCATAATTTTCGGTTTCAGCATAAGTTTTAATGACATCTCTGATTAGTTTTTCATCATCGACAATTAATAGGCGCATAAAATCATCTCCATTAATAATATATATCTTTTATGTGAAGTATTTGTGAAAGAAAAAAAGTTTTATGCAGCTTTTGGTCCTTTTTTGACTTTACATAAAACTTTTACTCTAGTTACTGGATTTATTGCATCGTATAATTCGGTGATATCACCTTTGATAAAACGAACGTTACACTGTGGTTTAGTTATTTGAATTGGTTTGATTCGTTTTAGCTGTTTGTTTAAGTTAGAAATACCGTTTTGATCTAAGTAAATATTAGCAAGATGAGTAAAGCTAACGGTGTTTTCTTCGATAAAATTGTCAAGAGTTTGCTTTTGTTTAGCAGTTAAATCATCTAAATTAGTTGCATATTCATATATTTGTCTAATTTTTGGTAAATCTATTATTTCATTTTCTTCTCTATAAGTTTCGAGTGCATTTTTAAAATTTTTCATATATTTTAATTTTTCCATTTTATCACTCCCTTTTAATAGACGTATTTGATTATAACTCTATTTAAAGAATTTGTCAAATTTTGTAAAACTTGTTAATTTATGGTTTTTTGCTCTTGACTAATAGTTTTTTGACTTTGTTTTTGTTTTGTATAAACCGAATTTTTTCTTTGATTTTGAGGTATTCTAGGTATGATTTATTTTCATTATATAATAACATGTCCATATCGACTAAGATATCGATAATTTCTTTTAAGGATATTTTTGGCATTAGTTCACTAATTAGGCTAAAGATGTCGGCGTTAAAATAGTATTCAATCATATTTTCTTTATCTGTACAAAGGTTTTCGATTTGTTTAGCTAGTTTTTGAAGATAATTATAGGAAGTACTTGTATAATTAAAGAAACGATTATTTAATAGTTCGGTGTAGCCTTCATTTAGACCTTTGCCAAAGATTAGGCCATTTTTTAAAACGATTTTGAAGCCTATATTCATGAAACGAATATCAGCTGATGAGGCATGTAATAGTTCATGGTGTAAGGACACTTTATTGTCCCTGTTATAGATATGTATTTCTTTTGTTTTTCCATTATAGGTGCCGCTAATACTTGGATCATAGCTTGCACTATGATATTTAATGGTTATATATGGAAAATTTAATATAAGATTTTTAAGGTTATCTATTTTAGTGTTTTGAAGTAGTTTATTTATAAAATTATAAATTTCGATATTTTCTTTTTTTATTAGAGGGATGAGTGTTTTAATTTTTTCTTTATCTTTTTCAGAGAATTTGAAATGATTGGTTTGATAGTTTATTAAATCGAGGCTTTCAAATTCTTCTAAGAGGGCTAATTTTATTTTTTGGGCTTTTTCTTTTTGAAGTTTAATATTTTGTATTTTGATATAGATACTTTCTTTTGGTACGGAAATATTTAAAAGAGCAATAATGCTTAAAATATTATTTAGGTCATTATTCATGTTTACCCTCTTTTCTTTGTGCAAAAAGCAGTAGATTAGCTCTACTGTTCAAATTGCGAATTATATAGGCTAGCATAGAAGCCATTTTGTTTCATTAATTCATTGTGACTACCTTGCTCGATTATGTTACCTTCTTTCATGACTAAGATTAAATCGGCATTTTTAATGGTTGAAAGTCTATGAGCAATAATAAATGAGGTTTTACCTTCGGTTAGTTTATCCATAGCGCTTTGGACTAATTCTTCGGTTCTGGTATCGACGTTTGAAGTTGCTTCGTCGAGTATTAGAAATGGTGTTTCTTGAATCATACCTCTAGCAATTGTTAGTAATTGTCTTTGGCCGGCTGAGACGCTTTCGTTATCTGAAAGGATGGTATCATAGCCTTTAGAGAGGGTTCTAATGAAGTGGTCTAAGCCTACTTCTTTACAGACTTCTCTTACTTTGTCATCGGAAATATTTTTTTGATTATAGATGATGTTTTCTTTAATACTTCCTTCAAATAGCCAAGTATCTTGCAGAACCATTGTAAATAGTTCGTGGATGTTTTCTCTAGTTAATTCTTTAGTAGATACGCCATCTATTTTGATATCACCCGAGTTTATGTCATAAAATTTCATAAGAAGGTTGACCATTGTTGTTTTTCCAGCACCGGTTGGACCGACAATGGCAATTTTTTGACCGGGTTTAGCATGAGCGGTAAAGTCTTTGATGGTTGGATTTTCATTGCCGTCATATTTAAAGACAACGTTTTCGAAATCGATATATCCTTTAACGTTTTCACGGTCTAGATGTTTTGTTATATCTTTTTGACTACTCATTTCTGGCTCGTCGATGAAATCGAACACTCTTTCACTAGCAGCAGCGGTTGACTGTAATGAGGTCATGGCTTGGGCTATTTGTGATAGAGGGTTTGTGAATAGTCTAACATATGTCATAAAGGCGACGATGACACCAAAGGAAATTTGCCCGTTCATGGTTAGCATGGCTCCAACAATGCAGACAGCGACATAACCAAAGTTTCCAATGAAGGCCATTATTGGTTGCATTAAACCTGATAAGAATTGGCTCTTTTTATTACTTTGACAAACTTTTTCGTTATATTCATCGAATTTTTGACTAGCTTCGGTTTTGCCATTATAGGTTTTCACGACGTTTAGTCCAGAGTAAATTTCTTCGATATGACCGTTTAAGTTACCTAATTCGGTTTGTCTTTGGATAAAATATTTTTGAGATTTTCTTAGGATAGCAGCCATACCGATAAAGCCAATTAAACTTGATACAATGGCGGTGATAGCTAAAATCCAGTTGGTTACGAACATCATGATAATACTACCTAAGAACAAGGTAATACTACTAACTAATGAGGCTAGTGATTGGTTCATTGACTGAGCAATCATATCGACATCGTTAGTAATTCTAGATAAGATGTCCCCTACTTGATGTTTATCAAAATATTTAAGGGGTAATTTATTTATTTTGATAGATATACGGCTACGCAAGTTATTGGCAAATTTATTAGCCACGTCAGTCATACAAATTGATTGGATGTAGGTGAATAAGGCGCTTGCTAAATACATGCAGACAAGAAGTAAGGTTATGCTTTTTATTTTGCTTATGTTCATGACTGGTTCAATTACTTCTCTGACAGATTTTGGTAAAGTATCTAAAGTTTTGTAGATATTTTCTTCGCCTTCGTTTTTATCTAAGGTACTTAATGTTTTGACAAATTTATATTGGTCAGATGATGACACTTTAATTTTATCAATGGTTACTTCCTTAAAAAGAATTTCCTGAAGGGTTTGAGATAGATTTAAGTTTTTATTTTCTTTATCCATTTTTAATAATGTGATTTTATCTTTTGAGGTAACGGTTTTGCCTTCATAGGTTGTTTCTGTAAATATTTTTTCTAAAATACTATCTGGAAGCTCGGCTAGAGTTTTAAAACTTTCTTCGCTGTTTTTTTCAATATTGCTTAAAATTTCTCCAAGTTTTTGTTTATCTTGATTAGAGATATTTTTATCTTGCATGATGTTTTGGATATTTTCTTCAGAAAAGTTAGGTTTTAGTATTTCCGGAAGTAATTCTTTTAATTTATCTTCACTTAAGTTTTCAGTGGCTTTTTTAGTTAATATTTCCATATTATTTTGGTTTATAACAAGGCCAGCTGATATTTCGTCGGTTAGGTCTGATAGTCTATTAGGAGCTAAAATGGAAAGAACTGAGCCTAATATAGCTAAGGTGAAAGCTATAACGATTAAGGTTTTATAGGTGTTTAATTCACTGAATAGTCTTTTGATAGCGCCTTTAAAGTCTTTAGCTTTTTCGTAGTTTTGACCACCGGCTGGTCCATGATTTGGTCTAGGCATTTTCTAATTCCTCCTTTGATAGCTGTGATAAAGCGATTTGTTTATAGACATCACAGGTTTTAAGTAGTTCTTTATGGGTTCCCATACCGACGCATTTACCACTATCTAGGACAACGATTTTATCGGCGTTCATGATGGTACCGATACGCTGAGCGACGATTAGACTAGTGGCATTTTTAGTGTAGTTTTTTAATTCTTTTCTAAGAACAGCGTCTGTTTTATAATCTAAAGCTGAAAATGAGTCGTCAAAAATATAGATTTCAGGGTCTCTAGCGATGGCTCTAGCGATAGCTAGTCTTTGTTTTTGACCACCTGAGACATTGGTACCACCATGCGCAATATGAGTTTCATATTTATCGTCCATTTTTTCAATGAATTCGCTAGCTTGAGCGACTTTAGCTGCTTCTTCTATTTTTGTTTGGCTCTTTTCACCTTTACCATTATCACCGTAGCTAATATTATAGTTAACTGTGCCGGCGAACATGACGGCTTTTTGTGGTACATAACCTAATTTGTTGTTTAAAGCTTCAAATTTATAGTCTTTGACATTGACACCATCAATTAAGACTTCGCCTTCAGTGGCATCATAAAATCTTGGAACTAAGTTTATAAGGGTTGATTTACCACTACCAGTTGAACCGATAAAGGCAATGGTTTCACCTTGATTTACTTTAAAGGAAATGTTTTCTAAAACATATTCATCAGCGTCTGGATACTTAAATGAGACGTTTTTGAATTCGACGGTTCCTTTTTCTTCGGTTTTGCCATCGAAAGTGCCTGGTATGATTTTTTGTTTGGTATCTAATACCTCATTAATTCTCTTGGCTGAAACATCGGCTCTTGGAACTATCATGAAAATCATAGCAAGCATTAAAAAGGACATTATTACTTGCATGGCGTAAGAACTGAAGACAATCATATTACCAAATAAAGTTATTTTATCAGCTAGGAGAGAGTTTTGAATTAAGCCAGCACCGATAAAATAGATAGATAAGGTTAGACCATACATGATTAAGTACATTACAGGCATCATGATAGCAAACTTTTTTTGGTTGAATAATTGCAGGTTGGTTAAGTCATTATTGGTTTTATCGAATTTATCCTCTTGGTATTTTTCGGCATTGAAGGCTCTAACAACTCTAATACCAGTTAAGTTTTCTCTAGCAAGTCCGTTTATTTTATCGATTAGTTTTTGAACGAGTTTAAATCTTGGGATGACGATTATCATTAAAGTAGTGATAACGCCTAGAAGGATTAGGACAGCGACGCCGGTAACGGCACTCCACTGCCAACCTTTATTTAATATTTTAGTAATGGCCCATACAGCGGTGATTGGGGCTTTGACTAGTAGTTGCAAGCCCATAGCGATTAACATTTCTATTTGAGTAACGTCGTTGGTGGTTCTGGTGATGAGGCTACTAGTTTGAAATTCTTTGATTTCTTCGGTATCGAGATTTTGCACTTTATCGAAGATTTTTTTTCTGGTATTTTTAGAAAATTCAGAAGCGATGTAAGCGGCAAAGTATCCCGCACCGGCAGCAAATATTAAACTACCTAAGGCACATAATATCATATAGCCACCGTTTAATATGATATCGGACATTTTACTGCCTTCTGTTTGGACAAGGACGGTTATTTCTGACATATAATCAGGAATTTTTAATTCTAGCCATACTTGACCAACGATTAAAATTACACAAAATAAGGCATATAATAATTCTCTTTTAGTAAGGTTTTTTATTAATTTTAACATATGTTCATCCTTTCATTTTTAGATTTTCTTTCATTTTACTGATAGTTTTGAAAAAAAGTTCTAGTTCTTCTTTTTTGATGCCATTTGTGATAACTTTTTCGGCTTCATTTAATTTGTCTTTGACAATTTGAAAGTTATTTTTAGCATCTTCACTGATGATTATTTCTTTTTTTCTGGTATCAGTTTGGTCTTTAATTCTAAAAATTAGGTTATTTTTTTCCATTGTTTTTAGAATTTCGGAGAGGGTTGCGCGTCTTAGATTTAAAGCGTTTCCTATATCTTTTTGATATATTGGTTTTTTATTATTGGAAATTATAAAGTGCAGGATTTGCATTTGCGCTGGTGTTGGCATTTTTAGTTTGCTCTCATCAGCTATACAAATATATCTTATAATTTCGTGGTTTAAATCTTTTATTAGATAGGTTACTCTTTTATTTTCCATTATTCACCTTCTTTATAACCTGCTAAAACATTTTAGTATAATTTTAAAATATTGTCAATACCCTAACAAAAATATTTTGAAATCACATAATTTCCCATAATTAAAAGATAAGGGGAACTTATCTTAATTATTTATATGATGATGTATTTGAGGGGTGTTTTTGGTTATTTTGGCAAAGGTATAACCATTTTCTTTAGCAAATTTTATGATATCTGGCAAGGCTTCGACGGTCGTCTTTTTGTCTATTAAATCATGCATTAAAACGATATTTGTTCCATTATGTATTTTATGCACGACATTATTATATATGCTTTCTTTTGTCTGATGGCCGCTAGCATCATTACTATCGATATTCCAGTCGAAATAATAGTAATCATTTTCGGTTAATTTATTTGTTATTCTAGTTACAATGCCTGAGTTATATTTTTTGGATATGGTGTTTGATGAACCACCGGGCAATCTTACAATACGTGATTTATGACCGGTGATGTTATAAACTTGATTTCTTATTTGATTTAGGTCGTTAAAGTAGTTTTCATCTTGAGAATAGATATAACTATAATTATGAGTTGAGGTGTGAAGGGCTACGGTATGGTTTTCTTCTTGCATCCTTTTAACTAGATTTGAATATTTATCTATTTGTCTTGAGGTTAGGAAAAAGGTGGCGGGGATATTTTCTTTTTTTAAAATATCTAATATACTTTCAGTTAAAGCACTTGGACCATCGTCGAAGGTTAGATAAATGGTTTTAGCTGAGACGACTGATGGGTTTATGTCTTTTACTTTTATTTTAGCTGGTTTATAGTAGTTTATTTTTTGATTAAAGGTTACTTTTGGTTTTATTTGTTTAAATGTTTGCTTTGGGGTATTTATTTTAATTATATAGTTTAAAATTATTAAAATATTTAAAGTAATACATATGATGATTATTATAGGAATTTTATATTTTAAAATAATTTGTTTAATGTTTTCACGTGACATACTACCTCACCTATTTACATTATACCTTAAAAAATAAAGAAAAACAAAGGAATTAGTATTTTCCTTTTGTTTTTTTGCATATATTATTTCTTTCTATTATTAAATTTATTATTTCATTGATGCTTTCATCATCTTTGGTTTTGACTGTTTTATTTAATTTTTCTAATATTGTTTTTTCACTTTCTTTTGTAAATTCAGATGATACGGGATCTGAAAATTTAAGGGCTTCAATTAAGTCTTGATTATTTATCTTTTTAGCTATGTTTAATGCTTCTTCAATAAAGTTTTGAATATTATTTACTTTTTTATCGTATTCTTTTAGTCTATTTTTGACGAAATATAAAGGTAAGAATAAGATAAAATATATGATAGTTGTAACGATAGTTATGGTTAAAAGATTATTTATATTTAAGTAAGCATACATGTTTATAGCAAATAGATAAATAATGGATAAGATATATAAGAAAGTTATATATACTGTTTTATCTTGATTTTTCTTTTTGTTTAGAATTAATATAATCAGCAAGGTTATAATTAGGGCCACTAATTCTATTATGATGGCAAGATAAAAATTATTATTGATATTTTCATCTATTATTTGATTTATGGTTATAACAGATGAAGGAATATATATTTCACTTGGCATTTTATCTAAATTCATAGAAATAGTGGTTACAGGAAGATTTTCAATGGTTTCTGGTATTATAATTTGTTTTTCACTACCTTTATAACCAGTTACTTCTATTTGATTATTTTTGATATTATAAGTGAAGTTATCGTTACTTTTAAGTTCGTTTAGTTCACTATCTGATATGTTTTGATAATTAAAATTGTTTTTTTCAGCATAGTTTTGAACATTTTGATTATTATGTGAAGTTAGTTTGATAGAGCTATTATTGATTGATTTTATATTTTCATCTATTATTTGATTTATGGTTATAACAGATGAAGGAATATATATTTCGCTTGGCGCTTTATCTAAACTCATAGAAATAGTGGTTACAGGAAGATTTTCAATAGTTTCTGGTATTATAATTTGTTTTTCACTACCTTTATAACCAGTTACTTCTATTTGATTATTTTTGATATTATAAGTGAAGTTATCGTTACTTTTAAGTTCGTTTAGTTCACTATCTGATATGTTTTGATAATTAAAATCATTTTTTTCGGCATAGTTTTGAGCATTTTGATTATTATGTGAGGTTAGTTTAATGGAATTGTTATTAAACGGTTTATTTAGATATGTTAGAGTTAAGAAAATGGCACTTATTAATATTATAATAACTGGAATGATTTTTTTCATATTATTTTATTCTCCTTCCGCATTTAGGACAAAATATGTTATCAGGTTCTAATTTATGATGACAGTTTGGACAGGTTAAACTATTTTCTAATGAGGTTCCACATTTTTTACAAAAGCTATGATCTTTAGAGTTTGCAGTTCCACATTTTGGACATGTTTTAGTATTATTATCAATATTAGCGATAACACCTTGAACATTATTTCCAACTTTATCGCCTAAAGTGGTCCCTATTCCGCTCATGATACCAAGTCCTACTCCAACGTTAGCAAATTCACCTACTCCTTCGTTAGCGGCCATTTTTTCTAAAGCATTATAAGATCTTTCTTCTTGATATGAGTAACCTTCTTGCGCACGCTTTTTGGCTTCGGCTTCAGAGGCGATGACTTTTTGTTTAGCTTTGGTTTCTTCATCTATGATATTTACTTTTTGTCTTATTTCAGCTTCAGCTACTGAGACGGTTTGTTTGAAGAATAGTTCTTTAAATTCTAAGTATTGTTTATCATCTTCTGGTTTTAATATGGTGGTTACAAAGAATTTATTTAGTTTAATACCATAGTCTGCAAAATCTTTATTTAAAAGTTTTTGAAGGGTATCACTAAATTCATTTAAGTATTTATCAACTTCAAAGATACATATTTTATTTTCGGTTATGATGTTTGCCATATAACTTTTAACTTTTGTTAATATACATGATGTGAAGAAGTTATCAATTGTTTCATTATCGATTGTTTTTTTGATGCCAACTAGTTTTATTAATAATTTTCTTGCGTCTTCGACAATGAAACGCATTTCACCGCAAGCTCCAATTTGAATTGGGAAATTATATTTAGGGTCTAGAAATTCAATTTTACTACTGGTCCCCCATTTACTATTTTTTTCGGTTTTATCGATAAAATATACTTCACACTGAAAGGGACTTCTAAAACCGGTTGGAATATTTAAAAATGTTTTTAGAAGTGGAATATTATTGGTGGTTAAGGTATATTTACCCGGTCCAAATAAATCTAAAGCTTTACCATTTGAGAAAAATAATGCTTCTTGTGATTCATGGACTATTAACTGTGACATTGTGTTAAAATTTGTTTTAGGATATTTCCATACTAGATTATCATCAGCTTTTACTTTTTTTATTACTTCAAATATTGCCATAATTTACCTCTACTTTCTTTTTGGAATATATTTTGAATATGTATATTCTCCATTTTGTGATTTATATCCAGAGTATACATAACCTGTTTTGTTTGGTATATATTCTATTTTATACCAAAGGCCATCTTTATCTGGACAGTTATCTATATTTTTACATGACACTATTTCTAGTACATTATAATAATTTCCTGAAAAGATATAATCTTGTTTTTGGCTACTGCTATCTGGATTTCTTCTAACATTTATATAATCGGTTGTTACTAATATTTGATTTTCATTTGTGTTTTGCGCACCTATATTTTTCGGTTTCATGAATACGATGAATATTAAGGTGATTGATATTACTAGGGCAAGTATATAAGCAATTATTGGTGTTTTAGTATGTGGGTTATCTTCAAAATTTTTCTTTGTTTCTTTTTGTAATTGCTTAATTTCTTCAGCGTACTGTTTTTTGATAAGGGTTGTTTCGGCTTTTAATTGCCATTTAGAGTTCATTAATATTAGTATGATAGTGAAAATGTAAATACCTAGTATAGATGAGTTAAAAGTTAAGTTATATTCTTTATATATAAAGACTGAAAATAGTAAGAATATAAATAGATTTATAATATATAGATATTTAGATATTCTTCGGCTTTTTCGGCTACTAAAACCTAGTATATAAGCTATAAAATATATTATAGATGTCGTGCCAAAGATTATCACGAGCTGGGCGGATAATAGTTTTATATATAAAGTTGGATTGTTTGAAACAAAAACAGAATTACTAATTAATATAATATAGAAAGTGGCTACTAAAGCGGAAATTAAAAATGTGATTATACTATAACTTTTGGGACATTTTTCTTTGTATATTTTAACTTCTACGCCTCTTTCTTCTTCCTCTTGCTTTTTTCTTTTTAACTCTTCTTCTTGCTTTAACATTTCTTTGAATTTGCTGAATAATTCATCAGATAGTTCTTCATTTTTTGGTGCTTTTTTGATTATTTTAGTGATGCCTCTTATTAAGTCTTGAATAGCCCCTATTTTATTTAGATCTTGCCCTTGAAGAAGAATAAATTCATCAGGTAAGTCAGCGGCTGTCATGCCATAAAAACAAGGAATTAAGGTTTTGTTTCTGTCTTTTTTCATGATGTCTAAGTAACGGCTCCACTCATTTTTAACCCAAACTGAGTTCATGTTTTTTTGAGATGTTCCAATTACCAGCATTACTTTTGAGGATTTTAGTGCTGAATAGATATATGGTTCATATTCTGAGCCTATTTTATCTTCTAGAGTAATTCTAGAGAAGAATACTTTATAGTTTAATTTAGTTAATTCATTATATATTTCTTGGGCTATTACGGAATCTTTGGTTCGCCCACCATTTTTTTCATCGGTTTCTTTATAACAAATGAATATATCGTATGGGCTTTCTTTTTCGGATATTTCTAATATTTCTTTTTGAATTCTATTAATTTCTTTAGCTTCTTTTTCATAGAGTTCTAATGTTTTGCCATAAGCATTTTTTATGATATGTTTATACTCTTGAGTTGTTAAAATTGATTCTTTATTAGCTTTATGACAAGTGGGAATTTTTTTATTTGTTTTAGGGTCATCGACATATTCGACGCCGTATTTACAAAGTAAGATACCCCACTGCGCTTCTAACTGGGTGTTATCAAGATTTAGTATAGATTCATATAGGCCCTGCGCTTTATCAAATTCATTGGATTGTCTTAGTTCATTTGCTCTATTATAAAGATTGATTATTTTTTCATTATCAGAGTTTGGCAAGGTCATAGTACTTTTACAGTATAGACATTTACCGGTATTAGTGCCTTTAATTGGCTCAATATCGCCGCCACACATTTTACATTTA
>CALVVS010000004.1 GCA_944363925.1 uncultured Bacilli bacterium
GTGACGAAAGATATTTTACAGATTCACATGTCTTTTTGCAATTGGAAAGTGTTGCACTTCAAATTTAAATTAACACAAGAAATAAAATTTGACTATAAAATTAATATTTGTTATATATAAACTTGCTTTTTGTATTTACTTTAAGTTACAATATAAATAAAGGAATATTATTTTTATACGTTGAATTGGGCTGATACTTTGTTTTATGTGATAGAGTCTATGTTAGAAGAGATTTTACAAGTGGTTTTACTAGCTATTATAATTTTTTTTGCGTGTTTTCTAATAAAGTTTCTTTTATATGATTTTCTCGAAAACCACTTTATTATAAATGTTTTAATAACTGTAGTTATACCACTATTAGTGATTGTATTTGAAATTATTACATTGTTTTTATAAAAGAATAACATAAAAATAATAAAGCAAATTAGCCTTATTATTTTTTGTTTCTTGATTTAATTAAAACTCTACTACATTTAGGATTTAAAAAATATTCTCCCTTAACATAATTATATAAATCATTTATTATTTTAAGTCGTTCTTTATTAGATTTTGACTCATCAAGACAGCTATAATAAAGTTGGATAAATTCAACAGGAGGTGTTACTTTAAAAATGGTATTACTATAAGTATCATCCCTATAAAAATCTAACACTTTGGAAGTTGGTATTTCTGGTAACCCATTTTTTTTATAATAAAATTTTCTTATCTTCTCAACAGTTAAATGATATAAATGGATAAAATATTCATCATTTATTAGACCTAGTCTTTCTAAATCAATCATTCGATTATTTATAATAGCTATTTGTTCGTAGATTTCATTATCTGATAAGCCTTGAAGCGGGACACTATATAAATCTAAAATATAGTCCTGTAATTTTTTTATTTCGCCATTTCTATCGAAAAGTACCTTTCCATGACCTATCATCGATAATAGTACATTTGATTGATTATGAAAATCACTAATTGCTCTACCGTATATATCTTCAAGTGGCTTTTCGAAATATTCTATCCTAAAACCATCAACACTATCAACACCTCTAATAATTATTTCAGGGTTATCATTATTAAAGATAATGTGTAAATCTATATCAGATTGATCGTTATAAAAACCGGTAGAATAACTTCCGTAAAAAACTACACCTTCGCAGTTTTTATTTTCAAGATACCCCATTTTATTCAGAAAATCAACAATTGCATTTCTGAAATTCATATTCCTATCCTCCAAATATAAATTAACATATTGGCAACCAAAAAAATCAAAACAATGTCTGAAATGACATTTATAATGTTCGAAATAAAAAAACTATAACTTTGAGTAACAAAATAAAGCATAAATACAAAAAAAGAAAGGAGTTTTAAATGATAAAAAAAACATAATAGTCTTATACGGGCAGAAAGAATTTTAAATAGTTTCAATAATAGTACTTATGATAAAAAAAATTTAGATGGTGTAATAGAAACCTTTAAACAAAAAGATAAACAAGGGTATGTTTTAAAAATATATAAAAGTTATGAGCCAGAGCAAGATGTGTGCTTATGGATATATGAAGAAATGAATAATAAAAAAATTTATACAATACAAGGAACACGTAGTAATTGCGATGAGTTAAACAATTATAGTGGTGTAGATTTAATTGTTAAAGAATATCCTATAAAAACAAATATAAAAAGAGAAATAGTGGCAGATTTAGTTGATAGTGTTTATTCATATTATAATAAAAAAATAAAACTATAAGGGAGGGAAAAAAGTTAATAAAGATACTTTAACACTAGGTCAATTAATAAGAAAAATTGGTGATTTAATAATTGAATATGAAAAAATAACAATTAATAATAACTGTACTCCTACCCAATTATTAAAAACTAAAGATGTAATATCAATGTATCCATCAATTACATTATATTCGTTAAATAAAGCACTTAAAGAAGAAAGAATACCGGTTGTTAAAATAGGTAATCTTAACTATTTTAGGCAAGAGGATATAGAAAAATTTCTTACTTCAAAATCTTGGAGGAAGTATAAGTAAGAAAAAAACAAACTGAAGAAGAAAAATTAAGAAAAAAATTAGAGTCGTTTGATATTAGTTATGAAGAAACTGTAAAAGTTGGTATAACATATGAACAGATAAAAGGTATTACCGAAGTTATACCTAACAAAGAATATGATATCAAGCCTACCACAGGTAAACGTTCAAAAAAGAAATTTTATGGTACACTATTAGGTGCAATTACATTTAAAAAAAAATTATCAGAGGCAAAAAGCGATGAAATCGAAGATGAAAAAGAATATAATAAAAAAATATTAAAATCAGTAACATTAATAGAAGCAATAAATGATACAATTAACTATCTAAAAACATTAGCTAAAGAAACAGATTCAATTGATATCAATACAGTATCAGGGTATTATAAAAATATCAAAAAGCACATTATTCCTTATTTTGGCAAAAACAAAAAGATGTATGAAATTACTTCTGAATCAGTAAAAAAATTTTTGAAGCATTTGTTTGAAAAAAAGAAAACAAATAGTGATGATTTATTAGATGTTGAAACAGTAAAAAAAGTATATTCTGCTTTTAAATGGATAATCAAGTATAGTAGTCAAATAGCATCCCCTAGACTTATAGAACGCAATATCCTTAAAAATATGCGCTTTAAAGATCAAATTCCTAAAGGAAGATCCTTTAAACAAAAAAGAACAAAAAATCATTCATTGGATAGATTATTGGAGTTAGTTGCAACAATAGATAAGCAAGCAAATATAAGATTAAAAACCCAAATTAATTTTGTCGCAGATGTAGGATGCCGAAGAGAAGAAATTTTAGGAGTAAAATGGCGGAATGTAAATTTAGATACGGGTGAAGTATATTATGATGAGGCAGTTACAGCTATGATTTCTAGAGAATTTAGTGAAGAATATAGTGGAACAAGAATAAAAGAATTAAAAAGTGATTATAGTTATAGAACTAATTTTTTAACACCATATACAATTAATCTTTTAAAGCAATTAAAACAATTTAAAGAAGCCTTAGGTTTATCTGTAGGTGATAATGATTATATCTTTACAAGATGGGATTGTGATGAAGTACTATCTCCTATATCATTTTCAGATGAATATAAAACATTTCGAGATAAATTTGGATTTGAAGATATTCCTGCTCATGATATCAGACATATCATCAGTAACTTATTACAAGAAAAAGGGTATCCACCAGAATATGTTGCTCAATATTTAGGAAATACACCAAAAACATTGCTAAATTCATATACAGATATTTTAAACCACACACAAGAAAATATGAGAATCACTATTAATGAAGCAACAAGAAACAAAAATAAAAGAAATTTTAACATTGAAGTGATTGCAACAATACTTAATAGCGATGGTAATTTAATAGATGAAAGTAAAGAAAGTTATGATTTATTGGATTTCTTAAATGGAACTCATGTTAGTGCTAATAATCTTATGACTAGTATTTATGTTGCCCAAAAAACATTATTAAAACAATATCCACAGCTTGAGGTTTTCTTGAGTAATAATCCATCTGAACTAAAGGGAAAAATAAAGACATTTAAAGCATTCAATAAACCACAATTTGAATTGACTTATAATAGCACCATAGTTTCAGAAATTAGAAAAAGTTATACTATTTAAAGTGTCCCAGAAATCCCAAATGCCCCAAATGTACCCAAATAAATTCAAAGAGATACGATTTAAATCAAATTAAATCGTATTTTTTTTTTCCCATTTTTGACCATTATAAAACTTAAAAAAATCATTAAAAGATTTAATTACAATAACCTCATCAATCTGATGAGTATTTAAAATATAATGTATAAGCATTTTTGCATTAGTCGTTTTTCCTGAACCTGCATCACCAGATAAAATAACTATATTATTTTTTTTAATAGACTCTTTAAGCTTGTTAAAACATTTTGTCTCAACATAATATTTCCTTACATGTTCAATATTTTCATATAACCATATGCAGTTTCTATAAGGATCTTCATCATCAATCTCATCATTAGAAAAAATATTTATACTAGCCATTACCCTTTGTTTAAAATAATTTAAAACAGACTTGTATTTACTATTTCTTAAATAATTGTCGATATCTGCTCCATTAATAAAATCTGTATTATCAGTAATATAATCTTTAAAAATATTCAAAATTTCGTCTTTTCTCTTAGGTCCTAACGCCATTGAAATAATTAAAATATAACGGTCTGGATTGAGCTTTTTCACTTTAGCTAACTCTATATTCTTTAGTTCTCTTTTTAAAGTATTATAATTACTAATATGCTTGATTTGAACAATTATCTTTTGACCATTTAAGTTACCTCTAAGGTCAATTCCACTATCTTTGCCCTCTCCAAAGCATTCAAACTGGATTCCTTCTCTTATTTGAATGAGATCAGTACACATATTTGCAAAATCACTAGGACTAAGTAATGGATATTTATCCATAAATCATCACTCCAATAAATTAAATATATTTTATCACACTTAAAATATATTTACTATAAATTGCCATATCAATATTAAATCTTTGCTTAAATATTTCCATGAATAAAATAATAAAAAATGTTATAACATATACTTTTATTAAAGAAAATAATAATTAGATAGAAAATATATCCACAAAACAATCACAAAATAAAAAATAAATGATATAATATATTTGAAACCTTATAAAGAGTGATGGAGGGACTGGCCCTGTGAAATCACAGCAACCTATTTAAGTTAGGTGCTAAAGCCGGACGATAAGGAACCAAACAAGTTCCTCACTTGTTTTTTTCTTTATAAAGGTTTAAAGAAGGAGGAATTTATGAAACTATATTCAAACGAAATTGTATTTCGTGGTCACCCAGATAAAGTATGTGACCAAATAAGTGATGCCCTTTTAGATGCTTATTTGAAAAAAGATAAATTATCTAGATGTGGTATCGAAGTAATGGGAGGTAAAAACAAAATATTCATCACCGGTGAAGTAACCTCAAAAGCCAATATCAACATAAATAAAATTGTCAAAAGAGTTTTAAAAGATATAGGCTATAAAACACACTATGAAATAATAAATAATCTAGGAATTCAAAGTAAAGACATTGCCTTAGGAACAAATGATGAAGTAGGAGGAGCCGGAGATCAAGGCATGATGTTTGGTTATGCTTGTAATGATACTAAAGAAATGCTCCCTCTCGCCCAAGTAATACTTCAAAAATTAAGTATGTGGTATGATCAAAAAAGAAAAAACTGCCCATATTTACTTCCAGATGGTAAAGCCCAAATAACAGGATATTATGACGAAAACATGAAGCTAAAAAAGATAAAATACTTCACAGTATCATACCAAAACGATGAAAAACATAGGGATTATACTGATAACCTAATCAAAGAAAAATGCTTAGAAATATGTAGACAATATAATATAGAAATTGAAAACTTTTTAATAAATCCAACTGGTAAATTTGAAATTGGTGGCTTTGAAGGAGATGCTGGCTTAACTGGCAGAAAAATAGTTGTTGATAGTTATCACTCATTCGCCAAAGTAGGCGGTGGCGCCTTTAGTGGTAAAGATCCAAGTAAAGTAGATAGATCTGGCGCATATAAAGCTAGAGAAATAGCTAAAGAATATTTAAAAAAACATAACCTAAAATGGTGCCAAGTGCAAATTAGTTATGCCATTGGTCTTCCAAAGCCCCTTGCCATCTATATAGATAGCGATAAAGGAAAAATCAAAGTTCCAGAAAAACTATACGAAAACTGCACTCCAAAAAATATAATTAAAGACTTAAATTTATATAATATATCTTATGAAGAAAAAGCTAAATTTGGACACTTCATAAATTAAAAAAATTCCATATTTTTCCTTCATAATTAGTCAAACTTGTTGTATACTATAAAATAGTTAAAATTAAAAAAGTGGGTGGTATCTTGAAAAAATTAAAACTTATCATATTTATAACACTTCTCTCGTTTTTACCATTAAATATAGTCAAAGCCGATGAAGGCGTAGTCTATAGTCCAAGAACATGCTTTGGTAAAACCTATGCCACCCATAATAACCATTGGCACGAAGCCATCGAGCAAAATGGCCAGTATATCGCTACCGGTGCCCCAATTTATACTTACCCATGTAACCCGTCCAATGATCCAACATTAAAAACACTAACCATCAATAATAATAACATAACCATAAATGAAAAAATGGAATTTACAACCTATGATGAAAATGCGACCATCATCGCTACTCCAAACAATCAGTCTGCTAAAATAGAATATGAACAAAATAAAAAATTAAACATAGGTGATAATCCAGTAACCATAAAAATAACTGGCGTAAGTGGTCTAACCAAAACCTATGAATTAAACATCATAAGAAAAAAAGTACTAAGTACAAATAATAACATCAAAAAAATAACCATCGACGGCCAGGAATATCAATTCAAAAATAACGTCATCAAAGATTTATTTATCACCTCAAACCAAAAATCATTAAATATCAAAATAACCAAAGAAGATAAAACCGCCACAATAATCATAAAAGGTAATGAAAACCTAAAAGCTGGTGATAACACCATAACAATTATTTCAAAAGCCGAAAATGGTGATAAGCAAACCTATTATATAAAATTTCATAAAAGCATGGCTATAACCGATATCATAGGCACTATAATTGGAATATTAATATTAGCTCTGCCAATCATTATCATAATTGCCATTATCGCCCATAAAAATAAAAAGAAATATATCAATCATAGTAATCGTTATAAAAAATATAAACTATAATTCCACAAAAATTGTGGAATTTTAAAATGCTAAAAAAATGTTGTACAAATGACAATATAATGATAAAATTGTATATAGTAGGAAACTACTTAGAAGGAGGGGCAAAAATTGAAAGAAAAAACAGTCAAAAAAAGAAATAGTGCAATTGAACTATGGCGATTCTTAATAGCTATTGCCATCGTTGGATTCCATATAGGCTTTATTATTGCCAATACTTGTAATGGCTCTAATGGTTATTATTTGGAATCATCAAACTGGTTCTTTGGTTCAAGTGAGGTACTATGGATATTTACCATAACTGCTGGATACTTCATGGTATCACACTTCAAAAAACGTAATGCCGATAAAGAATATAAAGAAAGAAGTGCCTCATCAAAAGCATGGGAATATACATGGTCAAGAATCAAAGCCTTAATTCCAGTTTTAATTATTGGCTATATACTAGGAGTAATTATCTGTACAAGTTTCTATTATCCAGATTATAATTTCCAACAAGTATGTACAATGATTATCAATAGCTTTTGGGAATTCTTAGGCTTCCATGCCGCTGGACTTAGAAGTTTAGGCAATGAATTCTTTAATCTAAATGGACCACTTTGGTTTATTTCAGCTATTATCATCGTTGGCTATTTCCTATATTGGGGACTATGTAAAAACGAAGACTTCTTGTCAGGAATAATAGCTCCATTCATCTTTATCTTCTTAGGTGGTTGGTGGTGTTTTACTGACACTAGAGCTTCACAAACTGCATGGTCTACCTTTGGTGCACAAACAGCTTCTACAAATGGTACAGGAGGTTCAGCAACTGCCACAACAGCTATATTCGGAATGAATAATGGTCTAGTATTTGTTCTAATGGGCATGCTTGCTGGAATAATGTTATACTACTTTATTCAAAAAGTTAAAGACCATAAATTTACTTCAAGCGGTAAATTTGCTTTAACACTTCTATACTTAGTAGCTGGTGGCCTACTTCTATGGTATACCATTTATCCACCAACTTGGTTTGGCCTAGAAAGATGGACAGTTGCCTTATTATGTATCGTTGTTATTGGCTTAACCCTATTAAATAAAGATAGTATTACCCATGCCTTAAATAACAAATACATAAATGGAATATTAAGTTATCTTGGTAGTATTTCATTACATATCTATATGTTACACTACCCAGTAGCTATCTTCATCTTAAAAATGTTTGGACCAAATACGGCAACCACTACTTACTCTTTCTGGTCAGTATATATCCCAGCTGTATTAATTACAATTGTATTTAGTGCACTATTAAAAGAATTAATGGATATATTCAAAGAAGATAGAGAAGCAGCTAAACTTGAAGCAGCCAAAAAAGCAAAAAAAGAAGTTAAACAAAGTTAAAAAACTAACTTTGTTTTTCTTTATAATTAAAAAAAACTGTGTTATCATAATATTGGTGATAATATGAGAATAATAAAAAAGGGGGATCTAAGAAATCTTATCCATGATAATGATACAGTGGCTATAAGCGGTTCAGGAGGATCTGGCTCAGCTGAAGCCATTATCAAAGGCATAAGCGATAGCTTTGTCAAAACCGGCCATCCTAAAAATCTAACAGTAACTTGTGGAATTAGTCCAGGAAATTTAACCAATGATGAAGTTGGTATGAATATGCTGGCCAAAAAGGGACTAGTTGGTAAAGCCATATGTGCTCATTTAGGCATGGGAAGAGTCTTTGGAGGTGTCATTGGTCAAAATCAGTTTCCCGCTTTTGCCGTCCCATTAGGCGTTATCAATCATTTATATAGAGCCATCGCCGGTCATGAAATAGGTCTTTTAACCAAAGTAGGTTTAAACACCTTTGCTGACCCTAGAATAGAAGGCTGCTGCGCTAATGAAAAAGCCAAAAAATTAAAACCAATTGTCGAACTATTAACCATAAATGGTCATGAACAATTATTCTATAAATCATTTCCAATAAACGTCGCTGTTATTAAAGCAACCTACGCCGATGAAGAAGGTAATATTTCCTTAGAACACGAAGCCGTCATTGGTGAACAATATAATATGGCCATAGCCGCTCATAATAGCGGAGGCATCGTCATCGTCGAAGTTGAAAAAATCGTTCCTAAAAACTCATTAAGAGCTAGAAATGTCTTAATTCACTCATCAATTGTCGACTATGTGTTAGTATCTAAACCAGATATGTCACTAGGTGATTATAATATGCCAGTCTATAGACCGGAAATAACCGGCGATAAAAAAATACCTTTAGAAGATATAAAAATAAGACCATTAGATAACCGTAAAATCTGTGGTAGAAGAAGTGCAATGGAACTTAGAAAAGGTTATGTCGTAAACTTAGGCGTTGGTATGCCAGATTCAGTAGCAAATGCCTGCGCCGAAGAAGGCATCAGTGACGATATATTCTTATCAGTTGAATCAGGCCCAACCGGCGGCGTCCCAATCGGCGGAGTAGCCTTTGGTGGAGCCATAAACCCAGATTCAGTAATTCCAACCGCCGAACAGTTTGATGCTTATAATGGTGGATCTTTAGATATGGCCATATTAGGCTTGGCCGAAGTTGATAAAGAAGGTAACGTCAACGTCAGTAAATTTGGTACTAGAGTAACAGGACCTGGTGGTTTTATAAACATCACTCAAAACACTAAAAAAGTAATCTTTATGGGCACATTTACCACCCATAAATTAAAAGAAGAAATTAAAGATAATAAAATAATAATTCAAAATGAAGGCGAAAATAAAAAATTCGTTCAAAAAGTTCAGCAAATAACCTTCTCAGCTAAAAATGCCATCAAAAACAAACAAGACATACTATATGTAACTGAAAGAGCTGTCTTTAAACTAACCGAAAAAGGCCCAGAACTAATTGAAATAGCACCCGGTATTGACTTAGAAAAAGATATTTTAAATCAAATGGAATTTAAACCACAAATTTCACCAAATTTAAAAGAAATGGATAAACGAATCTTCAAAGAAGAAAAAATGAACTTAAAAATATAAAAAACATGTTATAATTGAATTGTAAAGTGCTAGTACAGACTTTATATGGTTTTGTGCTAGCTTTTTTGTAAGGAGTATGATTATGAAAAAAGTAGTAGGATTTATTTTATTAATAGTTTCTTTAACGCCAGTTAACATCTTTGCTCAAAGAGGTTGTTGTTCATCACATGGCGGTGTTTCAGGTGCTTGCCGAAACGGTTATCAAGTTTGTAATGATGGAACCACCAGCCCAAGTTGTACATGTAGTAGTTCGTCTTATTCAAATCAAACGTATACCCCCAGTTATATATGGATGTACTGATCGAAATGCCATAAATTATAATGTAAGTGCCAATAAAGATGATGGTAGCTGTATTGCCAAAATATCAGGATGTACTAATAAAGATGCTATCAACTATAATGCATCTGCTAATACTGATGATAATTCATGTCAGTTTGAAAAAGAAATAACTGAAACAGAAATAATAAAATATAAAACGAAATACTTAGATAATAATGAAATGATTATAGGTGAAGAAAAAACAAAAACAACCGGTCAAAACGGCGAAAAGCAAATCACATACACTGTCATACTAGATTCATCTGGCAAGGAAATATCAAGAGAAAAGAAAAGTGAAGTTATAACAAAAAAAGCAAAAGACGAAATAATAGAACAAGGTACTAATGATGGGGGAATTATTATTATAAGTATTTTATGGATTGTATGTTTAATAATATCTTTCTATTATGCCATCAAAAATAAAAATGGTAATTTATTATTAAATAAAATTCAAAAACAAAGAAAAGAAGAGTCAATTTTATTATATATATTTTATGTAATGATGGTAATTCCAGCTTATATTGATGTTACTATAATTATCATAAATAAAATAAAACATAAATAAAAATAGTCAAACAAAGCGAGTATATAAAACAAGGTATACTCGTTTTTATATAAAAATTCCCATAAAATGTCCAAAACTAAAGATTCAGGTGTTATAATTAATTAGGAAGTGATGCTATGCAAATAAACGAAGGATTAATAATTGCTCCTAATTATATCAAAAAAGAAATCCTAAAAAAAATCTCTCAAGAAAAAAAACTAATAAATATAAAAATCATGGATAAAAAAGAGTTCATCCAAAACTACTATGGTAAATGCCAAAAAGAAGCTCTTTATTTTATTATGGAAAAATATAAATTAAACTATGAAATAGCCAAAAACTATATAAATAATATATTCATAAATAGTAAAACCATAAAACCATTTTTTGACGCCTTAAAAAAAGAAAACTTAATCGAAATAAACCCATACTTCAAAAATAATCTAAAAAACATAACCGTAATCGGCTATAACGATATAGATCCCTATATATTAAAAGACCTAAAAAAATATCACTTAAACATAATAAAAAATGAAATAGGAAACCTAAATCCACCAGTATATGATTTCGATACCCAAACAGACGAAATAACATATGTCGCTGTAGACATAATAAATAAAATAAAAAACGAAAACATAGATATAAATGATATCTTCATATCAGGCATTACTGAAGAATATAAAAGCGAACTAATAAGAATATTTAATCTCTTTAAAATACCATTTTCCTTTAAAAACCAAACCCCACTTTATAGCGCTCCCCTAGTCCAAAATTTTATAAATAATCTAAAAGAAACAAAAAACCTAGAAAAATCATTAGAAAACCTTCCTAATATAGAACTAAAAAATAAAATAATCGATATCATAAATAACCTCTCCTTCCCTAAAATAGATAAAATAGCCATAGAAATAATAGAAAACAATCTAAAAAACATCAAACTAGAAAATACCATAATCAAAAATGCCGTAAAAATAATTGATATTAATGAAATAACCGATAAAACAAAACACTATTACATACTAGGCCTAAATCAAACCATAATTCCCCATATATATAAAGATGATGACCTCATCAAAGATAAAGAAAAAGAAGCACTTGGACTACTAACCTCACTTCAAAAAAACGAAATAGCCAAAGAAAACATCAACTACATTATAAAAACATTTCCTAATCTAACCCTGTCATATAAACTAAAAGATACCTTTAATACCTATTATTCATCATCAGTCATCTCAAACCTAAAAATAATCAAAAATAATCAAATAACCTATAACCACTCAAACAACTATAACAAACTAAAACTAGGAATAATGCTAGATAACTACTATAACTATAATGAAAAAAATGACATACTACCCGCACTATATAATACCTATAAAAATATCCCCTATAACGAATATTCCAATAAATACACGAAAGTAAATGAAAAAGATCTAAAAGAATATATAAAAAATAACCTCACACTCTCATACACCAGTTTAAATAACTATGCCCTATGCCCCTTCAAATTCTATCTAAAACATATATTAAAACTAGAACCCTTTGAAGAAACCTTTTCCTTATTAATAGGCAACCTATTCCACTACGTACTATCACACCTCTATAATAAAAATTTCAATCTAGAAGAAGAATACTATGGATACTTAAAAGATATAAACCTCTCAGCAAAAGAAAAATTTTATATAGATAAACTCTATAAAACACTAAAGCAAGATATCGAAATCATCAAATGGCAAGAAACCAAAAGTAAATATAATAATCATCTAACCGAAAAACAAGTCGAAATAGATAAATCAAAAGATATCAAAATAACCTTCAAAGGCATAATCGATAAAATAAACTATCAAGAAGAAAATAACAAAATAAATGCCATCATAATTGACTATAAAACAGGTAAAGTATCCCAAACTTTAGATAATATAAACTATGGCCTAAACATGCAGCTTCCAACCTATATATATCTAGTTCAAAAAGGTTTAGGTAAAACCTATCAAGTAAATGGCTTCTATCTGCAAGAACTTTTAAACGAAAGCCCATTAGATAGTAAAGATAATGAAAAAGATATAAAAAATAACCTAAAACTAAAAGGTTATACCATAAATGATGAAAACATCATCGAAAAAATAGACGAAACATATCAAAATAGTGAAATAATAAATAGTATGAAAACCACCCAAAAAGGTTTTTATACATACTCCAAAATAATAGACCAAGAAGACATAAAAAAACTAGAAAACATAACCGAAAATAACATCGATAACACCATCGATAATATTTTAAAAGCTAACTTTAAAATAAACCCTAAAAGAATAAATAATAAAAACATCAGCTGTGAATTTTGTCCCTTCAAAGACATCTGCTATGTCAAAGAAGAAGATATTGAGGACCTAAAAGAAACTAAATTCAAAGACATCATAGGAGGTGAAACAAATGCCTAATTGGACCAAAGAACAATCACTTGCCATAAATAAAACAGGCGAAAATATCATCGTCTCAGCCGGAGCTGGCTCTGGTAAAACCGCCGTTTTATCTGAAAGAGTAATCACCAAATTAAAACAAAAAATTAGCTTAGATAATCTCTTAATCTTAACCTTTACCAATGCCGCTGCCGCCGAGATGAAAGATAGAATTAGAAAAAAAATAATCAAAGAAAATATAACTAAAGAAATAAATAAAGTCGATACAGCTGACATCACCACCTTTGATGCTTACGCCCTGTCCCTCGTAAAAAAGTATAGCCATAAACTAAACATCACCAATAAACTTTCCATAGTAGACCAAAGTATCATCGCCCTAGAAAAAAAACACATAATCATAAAAATATTCGAAGAAAACTATGAAACTAAAAATAAAAAATTTTTAAAACTAATAAATAATTTCACCCTAAAAGATGATAAAAAAATCATAAAAAATATCCTCAAACTAAACGAAAGCTTAGATAATCTCTATAATAAAGACGAATTTCTAAAAACATATATCAAAAACTACTATAATGAAAATAAACTAAATGAATTTCTAGACGAATATCAAACCTTAATAAAAGAAAAACAAAAAAGTATAAAAAACGCAGTCAAAACATTAAGCTATTACGTAGACGGAAATTACATCGAAAAACTAGAAAACAATCTAAACAATTTATTAAGCGCTAAAACTTACGAAGAAATAAAAAACTCATTTCCCGAAAGACTTCCAAATATGCCAAAAGGAGCAGATGAAGAAGCTAAAACCACTAAAACAGAATTAAAAAACCTCATCGACGAATTAAAAGAACTCACCAAATATGAAAACATAACCGAAATAAAAGAAAACATCAAAAGCACCAAAGACTATGCCGAAATAATAGTAGATATCATATTAAAATTAGATGAAAAACTAAACCAATATAAAAAAGAAAAACAAGTCTATGAATTTATCGATATCGCCACTATGGCCATTAACCTCTTAAAAGAAAATGAAGACATTAGAACTTCCTTAAAAGGAAAATATAAAGAAATACTAATAGACGAATATCAAGATACCAATGATATCCAAGAAACATTTATCTCATATATTGAAAATAATAATGTCTATATGGTCGGCGACATCAAACAATCTATCTACCGCTTTAGACATACAAATCCAAAGCTTTTCAAAACAAAATATGAATCATATAGTAAAAATAATGGTGGCTATAAAATAGACCTAAATAAAAACTTCCGCTCAAGAAAAGAAGTCTTAGAAAACATCAATGAAATGTTTAACCAAATAATGGACTCTAATATCGGCGGTGCAGATTATATAAAATCACATCAAATGATATTTGGTAATACCGCCTATAACGAAATAAATCAAGAAAACTATAACATGGAAATATTAAACTACCAAAAACCTGAAGAAAAAAACTTCAGTAAAGATGAAATAGAAATCTTCGCAATTGCAAACGATATAAAAAATAAAATAAAAAAGAAATTTCAAATCATGGATAAAGAAACAAATCAAAAAAAGAATCTCGAATATAAAGACTGCGCCATCCTAATAGACCGTTCATCAAACTTTGAACTATATAAAAAAATATTCGAATATATGCAAATACCAATAACCATCTACCGAGATAAAGCCCTAAACACCTCAGACGAAATAATAATAATCAAACATATATATAATTTAATTCTCTCAAATAAAATAGACGAAAACTTCAAATATTCCTTCACCTCACTAGCTAGAAGTTATATATTTGAATATAAAGATAATGAAATATTAAATTATATAAACAAAAAAAACTATCAAGATACTGAAATAATGCAAAAAATAAATTTACTAAAACAAAATATCAATCAAAAAACAAACGAAATATTAATAAGAGAAATCATCGATAACTTTGATATATATCAAAAAATGATTAAAATAGGCGATATAAAAAATAGAATAACCGTAATAGATTCCTTAATAAAAGTCGCCCAAAACTGTGATAAATTAGGCTATAAAATAAGCGATTTCTATGAATATCTAAACGAAGTTCTAGAAGAAGGCTTAAATATAACTCTCGCTTTAAACAAAGAAAACTCAAACTCCGTTAAAATAATGACCATCCATGCCTCAAAAGGACTAGAATTCCCCGTATGTTACTTTAGTTCATTAAATAAAAAATTTAACATCGACGATTTAAAAAATTTGTTCTACTTCGAAGAAAAATATGGCCTAATCTTGCCATATTATAATAATGGCCCTAAATCTACCATTTTAAAAACCTTATTAAAACATAGCTATCTAAAAGAAGAAATATCCGAAAAAATAAGACTATTTTATGTAGCCCTAACAAGAGCAAGAGAAAAAATAATCTTAGTAACCAATCTAGAAGAAAAACCAGTCTTTAAAGATAATGGCATAGTAGATAATAGTATAAGATTAAAATATGCCTCATTTATAGATATTTTAAACTCGGTTTATAAAACCTTAGAAAAATATATAACCAATATCGACTTATCCACCTTAAAACTAACTAAAGAATATAATCTGTCAAAAAAATCAATGTTAAAATTAGACTTTTCCACAGTAAAACCTTTAAATATTGAAGAACTGAATATTCAAAAAGAAGAGATAACCAAATCACATTTTTCCAAAACATCACATACATTGTACACAAAAGAAGAAAAACAAAATATCGAATTAGGTTTAAAAATGCATAACATCTTAGAAAATGTTGATTTTAAAAACCCAGACCTTAGTGCCCTAACCCCTTTTGAAAAAAACAAAATAACCTCATTTATAAATACTGGTATTTTAAATAACGCCAAACAAATATATAAAGAATATGAATTCATCTATGAAGAAAACAATGAAGAATATCATGGTATTATCGACCTTCTTTTAATAAAAGAAAATGAAAATGTCATAATCGACTATAAGCTAAAAAATATAACTGATGATGCTTACTTAAAACAACTAAATGGTTATAAAAAATATATCGAAAATATTACTAATAAAAATACAAAAATTTATTTATATTCTATATTAGATGAAAAATTAGTAGATTTAAACTGAATAAATAAATAATAAATACACCATAATTATTATAAGGTGAAATTATGTCCAAAAAAGAAAAACGAAAAATAGTCCAAATGATTTTAAATCAAAATCTTGAAAAACAAGATAAGGAAGATATAATAGACCTTCTAGCCGACTCCTCAGTTGCCATCGATGTTGATAAAGAAGAGCAAAGAAAACTTACCTTTGGTGAAAAAATGGCTGATAAAATATCGGAAATAGCCGGCAGTTGGTCTTTCATATTTATATCAATAATCTTTCTAATAATGTGGATGCTAATAAATACCATAATTCTAAAAGAAAATAAAATAGATCCCTATCCTTATATATTATTAAATCTAATCTTGTCATGTATATCCGCTCTTCAAGCTCCAATTATCATGATGAGTCAAAATAGAGCTTCAAAAAAAGATAGTCTAAGAAATCAAAATGATTATAAAATAGACCTAAAAAGTGAACTTCTTTTAGAAGATCTACATCATAAAGTCGAAATTTTAATCAACAATCAAAATAGACTTCTAAACATATTAGATAAAGCCATAACCGAAGAAAATATTGAAAAATAAATAAAATATATAATTAAAGAAAAACAAATTATTAAAAAATCTCATCAAAAAGGTGAGATTTTAAAATGCTTTAAAGTGAAATTTGGTATGGATTAGATTGACTACCATTTCCACCAGTAATTTTGATGTCTGATGAAAGATATAAAGCAGGGCGGACCGCATCATCATATTCACAATAATAGTTACTAAAAAAACCATCTCCCCACACATCATATGCCTGGTAGCTGTCATCTGGTGTTAGGGTCCACCAATTATTATTAGTTATCATCCATGTAGTATTTTTGCATATTTGATCATTGTCATAATCATTTTCAATTAGTTTTCCAGTTCCACAACCACTTTTATTACTATTGCTTCTTATATACTCTGATACTGTGGCTAAAGCTATTTTTCCATTCCATGTTATACTACTTTCATCATTAACTTGATTAGCTAGGTCATTATCCCAACCAGTAATTGACCCTATATTCCAATTGCGTGATATTATTTGATTTTGGGCAATACTACTTAACCTATTATAATATGTTTCATTTAAATATGTATTTAAACTTGCTGGTCTGGCCCAATTACTACTATTTGATGTATCCCATGCCATATTTCCTATACTTTTTATCCTAATTATTTTTATTGTTCCATCACACTCGACTGATATTATTCTCCAGCCAGCTTTTTCTCCATTGAAAGTTACATAGTTATTTGGATTTGCCCCTGTAAAGAAATATCTACACTCGTACGGATCTTTTTCAAGGACAGCATTTTCTATAATAGTTTCTCCAGCCGTTGGTTCTTTTGTACACTCAGTATAAAGTTCATCAATAGCATCTTGAACATTTTCTGACTTTAAACCACTCACACCATTATCATAAGTAACATCACTACTTGCAAAATAAGTAGCTGCATACACACTGCCACACAATAAAACACTTATAATAAAACCTACACAATAACTTTTTAAAAATTTTTTCATATAGTTCCCCTTCTACCATTTTTAATTAACTAAATTATAACACATTTGTTGCCAGTCTGACAACATACTTTCTCGCTAAAAAATGAGAAAATATGTAGTATAAGGTGATACAAATGAAAATAGATAAAAAAAGTGATGATTTTTGTTTCTATCAAGCTAGAATAAATATCAAAAAATATCGCAAAAAATTAGGTATAACCGCTCAAGAATTGGCCGATAGAACTGAACTTTCTCATCAATTTATAAGAAGTTTAGAAGCTATAAAAATAGTCAAAAGACCTAGATTAGATACCCTCTCTAGAATTGCTAGAGCTTTAAATATAGAATTAAGACAACTTTTTGATGACATTAATATAGAAGATATAGATATAAAAAAACAAAACAACTCTAAAAATAATAAATAAAAGTTGTTTTTTTCTTTAAAACATTGCTTAAAAAAATTAACTAGTATATAATTAAAATAAAGGAGAGTGAATAATAATGGGTTTAATAAAAGCCGTAACTAGTTCAGTATCATCTGGATTAGGTGATCAATTTAAAGAATTTATTGAATGCCCAGAGATTGCAAATAATGTTTTAATTCAAAGAGGAAAAGTTAATCATGGAGAGGGTAATAAAAATCCTGAAGAAGGAATTATCACCAAAGGTAGCCAAATAGTCGTTCCAGAAGGTATGGCTATGATGGTCATCGATAATGGTGCAATTGCTGACTTCTCAGCTGAACCAGGTATCTATACCTATGAACAAAGCACTGAACCAACAGTCTTCGACGGTGGTTTCTTTAAAGGTGTAAAAGAGACAATAAAAAATATTGGAAGGCGTATTACTTATGGTGGACAGCCTGCCCACGACCAAAGAGTATATTATGTTAATACTAAAAATATGCTTGGAAATAAATTTGGTAGTCCACAACCAAAAAAAATAACCGATGAAAAATATGGAACTTTAGAAGTTACCTTCTTCGGTGAATATGCTGTTAGAGTTGTCGATCCAGCAGTATTAATAGCAAGTGTTATTGGTACAAATCCAAAAGACACAATCACCTTTGACGAAGTTGTTGGTAGCCAGTTAAAAACAAAATTCATTGAAAAAGTTACTCTAGCCATATCTAATGTCATGCGAAATAAAAAAGTATCATTTGGTGACATGGGTCTTTATGGTAGTGATATTTCTGATGAAATGAATAAATGCCTAGATGACTCTTGGAAAAAACAATATGGCCTAATGGTAACTGATGTCGCAATGGGCGATATTAATCTAACCGATGAATCAATGAAAAGAGTATCGCGTATTGATGATGCCAAAATATTCTCAGATCCAACTTTACAATCTGGTTTAATGGCAAGTGCTTCTGCTGAAGCTATGGAAAGTGCCGCCTCTAATGAAGCTGGTTCAATGATGGGCTTTATGGGTATGGGCTTAGCTAACCAAACTGGAGCCAATATGATAAATGCTGTTAATCAAAATCTAAATAATGCCCAGACCACTGCTCAAGCAACTCCGCAAGCTACTACTCAAGTAGCCGGTGCCGTCCAAACAGATACCAATGCTCCAAAATTTTGTAGTAATTGCGGTGCCAAATTAACCGGTAAATTCTGTAGTAACTGTGGTAAGGAAGCTAAATAATGAACGAAATATTAAAATACGATCCAGAATTTTCTGAAAGTAAATTCAAAACATATGTCGATAATGTCTTTATCCAGCTTCATATGGCTGTTGTTACTAAAGAATTAGAAAACGTTAAACATTTTTTATCAGAAGATGTATATAATAAATATAAACAAAAAATAGATGGCTTAAATAGTAAACATCAAATTCAAATGTATGATGAACTAAACGTCGCCCAAACTGAAATATTAAGTTATGAAATAACAAATACAGATATGATAATTAAAGTATATATTTTATCTCGTTACTTAGATTATTTAATGGATGAGGATGCTAATTACATAAGTGGTGATACAGATGTCAGAAGTGAAAGAGCTAATTATCTCACATTTACAAAAAAAATAAATCATCAGGAAACTGGAACGGTTAAAAAATGTCCCGGTTGTGGTGCCTCCATTGATGTTAATGCTAACGGAAAATGTGCTTACTGTGGAACCATCTATAACCTAGATGAAACGGGATGGGTACTAACTTCAATTGAAACAAAATAAAGGAGTAAACATATGAATAAAAAGGTCAAAAATATATTAATAATCATTTTTGCTTGCTTTGTTTTATTAATACCTTTGTATCATCCAGAAGCTGATTCAGGATTTGATGGTAGTTACTCAGGAGGTTCATCTGGAGGTGGCTTTAGCTCTGGTTCAAGTTGGAGTGGTGGCTCTTCTTATGGTGGCCGTTACTATAGTAGTGGTAGTGCTGATCCTGTAACTGCCTTTATAACTTTAGGTATAACATTAATAATTGTTGCTGCTGTCATATTAAAAACTAAACAAAATGGTCATATGCCAACTACAACATTAAAAAATATTCCACCATATAATAAAGATGAATTGACAAAAATACTTCCAGACTTTAATGAACAAAAATTCCAAAAAGAAGCCTATGATATATATAAAAATATTCAAATTGCTTGGATGAACTTTGATAACGATACAATTAGAAAAAATGTCACTGATGAAATGTACAATATGTATAAATCACAATTAACAACCTTAAAAGTCAAAAAACAAACCAATGTTATGAAAGATTTTAACCTATTAGGATTTAATATTGTAGGCATGGACATAAAAAAGGAATTTGTATCATTAACCGTAATCATGCAAGTAGAATGCTTTGATTATATAACAAATAAAGATAATAAAGTTGTAAGAGGAACAGACAAGAAAAAAGTTATCTACAATTATGCTATGACCTTCAATAAAGGTATTAGTAAAAAAGATAATAAATGTCCAAATTGTGGTGCACCTTTAGAAAACGTTAACTCTAGTAAATGCCCATACTGTGACTCGACAATAATTAATAAAAAATATGACTGGGTACTAGCAAAAAAACAAGTCTTATCACAAAGATATAAATAGGGAAGCCAATAAGCTTCCTTTTATAAGGAGTTTAATATGTATCAAAATAATTTTAATATACTTGTAGTCATTGACCTAAGACTTTATACCGTCGGCTTAATTGCCGTAGTAGTTCTTTTACCAATAATTTCACCAATATTAAATAGAATTTTCTTAAATATGTGGGAACCAAATAAAATATTTAGAAAAAAATCTAAAACCTTTGTCAAAAGAAAATATATCCCATTTAATGAAAAAGAAATTCTTAAAGTAGATAAAACCTTTAATAAAATAGAATTTCAATCAAAAGTCTTTAATATCTATCAAATAATTCAAACCGCTTGGATGAACTTCGATTATAATACCATCAGAAAATACACCACTGATGAAATATATAATATGTATAAATCATTAGGTCAAAACCTTCAAAAGAAAAAAAGAAAAAATATCACCAAAGACTTCACCTTAAAATATTTTAATATATCTGGCATGGAAATAAAAAAAGATATAATATCTTTAACTGTCTTTGTCAAAATAGAAGAATTTAACTATATAATAAATCATAAAGAAAAAGTAGTAAGCGGCAATAAAAGAAAAAAAGTCATAAGAAATCTTCGCATGACATTTATAAAAACAAAAAATCAAAATAATAATAAATGTCCAAACTGTGGTGCACCACTTCCAAATATCAATTCAAATACCTGTATGTATTGTAATTCCATAGTTTATGGTGAAAACCATGATTGGATACTTTCTGAAAAATTAGTCGTCTCACAAAAATATAAACAAAAAAAGTCCACTGACCAATTATTTCTATCATTAATGAAAAAACATCACACAAAAAATCGTTAGAATAAACTTCTAGCGATTTTTTTACACCCCACAACTAACTACTCTGATTTTGGTTTCTCGTAATACATAATATCACTTAATTCACACTCTAATATAAAACATATTTTGGCAAGTACATCTTTGTCATATCTAGAAATGCTGTTCTCATAATACCTGTCAATTATTTGATGATGTAATCCAGTTCTCTTCGCAAGCATCGTCTTGGTTAAATTCCTTTTCTTCATCATCGTTTTTATATCAAAGTGAATATCACCATAATCGACATAAACAATTACACTGTTCATAATATCACCCTTGTATTTATTGTACCATGTGTATTCTTTTTGCAAAACAGCTTTCACAAATTATTTATACATTCGGAATATATATTCAAAAAATTAAAAAATTGTGTTATAATCAAATTAAATACGATAATATTCGACATAACCTATTTACTATAATCAAACTAAGGATAAAATGGAGGAACAAAATGGAACGGGAAAGTAGCTTTAGTTACAATGAGTGAATATATAAGAAGTAATAGTAATAAAAATAGTTGTGGATCAGTAAGTTTAATTTATGCTAATAGAGATACTTGTAAAAATACCAATTGGATGATAAATAGTAGTATATTTTGGACTTTGTCGCCTGCTTTTGCCAGTTCTAACTACGTGTTCCTTGTCTACAACGATAGCAGCATTGACCGTAACTATGGCGTGATCTATGCGGGCGACGCAGTACGACCAACCCTCTATCTTTCATCAGATATCAAAATCACCGGTGGAACAGGAACCTCTTCTGACCCCTACCAAATTTCACTATAAAAACACGTTAGAAATAAACCCTAACGTGTTTTAAAATTACTTAATAATAAACTCGCCATTTTTAACATCAATAACAACCTCAGAATTAAACTTGATATCCTCATTAATAATAGCTCTCGCAATCAAAGTTTCGATATTTCTACTTACATATCTCTTAATTGGTCTAGCCCCATATTTTTCATCATATGAATTATCAATAATAAACTCTTTAGCCTTATCAGTTACTTTAATGGTTAATTTTTTATCACTTAATCTATTTTCAATCTCTTTAATAATCTTATCTAATATTTCATAAACAACATCTTTAGAAAGAGAATTAAATATAATAATTTCATCAATACGGTTAATAAACTCAGGTTTAAATGTCCTTCTAAGTTCACTCATAACCATCTCATCACTATCTTCATGACCCTCTAATATATAATCACTACCTAAATTAGAAGTCATAATAATAATTGTATTTTTAAAATCAACCATACGTCCTTGTGAATCAGTAATTCTACCATCATCTAGTATTTGAAGTAATATATTAAATACGTCTTTATGAGCTTTCTCAATTTCATCAAAAAGTACAATACTATATGGATTACGCCTAACCGCTTCCGTTAACTGACCACCATCGTCATATCCAACATATCCTGGAGGCGAACCAATTAATCTAGAAACAGAGTGTGCTTCCATATATTCACTCATATCAATTCTGACCATATGTCTCTCATCATCAAATAATTCATAAGCCAAAGACTTAGCCACTTCAGTCTTACCAACACCAGTTGGACCTAAAAATATAAATGAACCAATTGGTCTATTTGGGTCCTTAATACCAGCACGCGCCCTAATAATAGCCTCACTAACTAGGTGCAAAGCCTTATCTTGACCCTTAACTCTTTTCTTTAAATTATCCTCTAAATGAAGTAATTTTTCCCTTTCAGTGCCAACTAACTTGCTAATCGGAATATTTGTCCATTTAGAAATAATCGCAGCAATTGACTCATCATCAACCACATCACTTAAAATAGAATTCTTATTGTTTCGCTTAAGTTCTTCTAACTCTTTCTCTAAAGAAGGAATAACCCCGTGACGAAGCCTAGCCGCCGACTCTAAATCATACTTAGACTCTGCATACTCTAAATCACGGTTAGCCTTCTCAATTTCTTCCTTCTTACGGTTAATAGAATTATTAATCTCCTTTTCATGTTCCCAAGCTTCTCTTAACTCTTTCTCCTTAGCCTTTAAAGAACTAAGTTTCTCATCAATCTCTTTAATTCTATTTTTTGAAAAATCATCCTTTTCTTTTTTCAAAGCTTGCCTTTCAACCTCTAATTGCATAATCTTACGGGTCAAAGTATCTAAAGAAGTAGGCACAGACTCTAATTGAACCTTAATAGTCGCACATGCTTCATCAACCAAATCAATTGCCTTATCCGGTAAAAATCTGTCAGTAATATACCTGTCAGATAAAGTCGCTGCCGCAACTAACGCCCTATCCTTAATCGTCACACCATGATATACCTCAAAACGAGATTTCAAACCACGTAAAATAGTAATAGTATCAAGAACTGTTGGTTCAGATACTAATACCTTTTGAAAACGTCTTTCCAAAGCCCCATCTTTCTCAATATATTTGCGGTACTCATTTAAAGTTGTAGCCCCAATACAGTGAATTTCACCACGTGCCAGCATCGGTTTAAGCATATTTCCTGCATCCATCGCCCCTTCCAATGCTCCGGCTCCAACAATCATGTGAATCTCATCGATAAACATAATTATCTCACCGTCAGAATCTTTAACTTCCTTAAGTACTGCCTTTAATCTATCTTCAAACTCACCACGATATTTAGCTCCTGCAATCAAAGATCCCATATCAAGCTCCCAAATACGTTTATCCCTTAAACTGTTAGGAACATCACCTTTGACAATACGCTGAGCCAAACCTTCGACAATCGCTGTCTTACCAACACCAGGTTCACCAATCAATACTGGGTTGTTCTTAGTCTTACGTGATAAAATACGCGTAATACTTCGAATTTCATCATCACGGCCAATAACTGGATCAACCTTGCCATCCTTAACCGCTGAAGTAATATCTCGCCCATACTTTTCTAAAACATTTTGTAAACCTTCTTGATAAGCTTGTCCTTCGTTCATAATAACACCTCCTTGTTAAAATTCTAATCTTTATGCAAGATTACATTATAACTATATCACCACTTTTAGCACTTGTCAAGGGCGAGTGCTAAAAATAAATAATATTATTTTAACACCAAAAACACTTAATTTATAAATAGTAACCTTGCTAAAATAATCATAAATTGTTAAAATAAAAGCGGTGATAATATGAAAACAATATCTCTTTGTATGATTGTCAAAGATGAAGAAAAAGTCTTAGATACTTGCTTAAATAGTATTCATGACTTAGTCGATGAAATAATTATCGTAGATACTGGCTCTACTGATAAAACCAAAGAAATAGCTCAAAAATATACAGATAAAATCTATGATTTCAAATGGGTTGATGACTTCGCTAAAGCTAGAAACTATTCGTTTTCCAAAGCCACTAAAGACTATATAATGTGGTTAGATGCCGATGATTACTTGCCAGAAGAAGAAAAACCAAAATTTAAAAAACTAAAAAAATCGCTAAATGACACAGTAGACATGTATACCATGATTTATATATATAGTAGAGATAAAAATGGCATGCCCACCTATGTACAAAGAAAATATCGTTTGTTAAAAAGAAAAAATAATTATCAGTGGGAAAGTCCAATCCATGAATTTATAAAACCGAAAGGCAAAATAGTCACCACAGATATAACCATTATCCACAATAAAATTCATGTAAACGACCCCAATAGAAACCTTCGCATCTTTGAAAAAATGATTAAAGAAAACCATAAATTTACAATCAGAGAGCAGTACTGTTATGCCGATGCCTTGTATAGAAATAGAAATTATCAAAAAGCTATTGAATTATTTGAAGAATTTGTCGCAAAAACATTAACTAATTATAATCAAAATAAACATTATCTATATCTAGCCCTAATCGAATTAGCAGATTGCTATAAATTTACAAATAACCCAAGAAAAGAAATAAACACCTTGCTTTTAATCTTAAAAAATCAAATTCCAACAGTTAATCTCTTATATAAAATAGGTGACTTTTTCCGTAGACAAAAACAATATAAAATGGGTGTCTATTGGCTCAATCTTGCAGTAAATAGTTCAGAAGTTTCCGATAATCAACAATACGAAAAATACTTAAGTTACATAAGCTTAGGCATATGCTATTATTATTTAAAAGATTATGAAAAAGCCTATAATACCAATGAAAAAGCCGGAAAAATATCACCTAATAGCCAAACATATATAAATAATAAAAAAATATATCAGCAGTTTCTAAAAAATAACCAGTAAAATCTGATTATTTAAAAATAATAAAACTTCTATTTTACATTTAATTTTAACCATGCTATACTACTAATAGTTAATAAAGAAAGGGAATAAAGTATGTCAAAATTTAGTAATAAAACAATAGTCATTATTGCCTTTATAGCCATAATAGGAGGAACTTTATTAATATCAGCAGATTACCTACAAGGAAAAAAAGATAAAGTTTATAAAAAAGTCAGCATCTCACTTTATAGTGAGATAAATAATCAAAAACAAGATAACACACCTCAAAATATTGAAGAAACAGAAGAACCATATGTACCAACACCCAACCCCAATGGCTATTTAGGTATTTTAACAATAGATAAAATAGAATTGCAGCAAGGCTTCTTTGACAAAAACAATGAAGATAATAATGTCAGTAAAAATTTAACTTTTCTAGCTCCATCAAACTATCCAGACGAAAAAAACGGCAATGTTATCTTAGTCGCTCACTCCGGAGTAACCCATATCGCATACTTCAAAAATCTTTATAAATTAAATGTTGGAGATAAAGCAAAAATAGAATATAAAGGCCATTTATACACCTATAAAATAGATAATATATATAATGAAACAAAAGATGGTAATGTTACTATATATAGAGATACAAATAGACAAACTCTAACCATGATAACCTGTACTAAAAACGATGATACCAAACAAACTATATATATTGCCTACCTAGAAAGCGTCAAATAACTTATTCCCCTTAAATTCCCAAATATCATCCGCACTTTTAACCTATATATCTTCTTATTATTGTAAAAACCATTTCCACCTTTTTCATCGGGAAATAGCTTAGTTTGGTAAAGCGCTACGTTCGGGACGTAGAGACCGCAAGTTCAAATCTTGTTTTCCCGACCATAAAAAGTCAAGCTTAGATCCTAAAATCTAAGCTTTTAATTTTACATTTAAAATGCTATACTAAAATAAAAAAGGAGAAAACTTATGAAATGTAATAACTGTGGAAAAGAAATAAAAAAAGGACAACACTTCTGCCCATCATGCGGAATAGTCACAAATAGTTTTATAAAAATAAATAAAAACCATCCAAACATAAAATATATAATAATAACAGTCTTAATGGCTCTATTGCTATTAATCACTATTATCAGCTTTATAATCTTTCAAAATCAAGGCCAAATCGTAAATATGAACGGTATCAAAGTCTATGTACCAAACACCTATGAAGAAGAAATAAAAGATGGCTATAATAAATCTTTCGTCTCCAAACAAGAAGACGTAAGAATAGCTACCGTAACTGAAACAAATAAAAATCTAACCCATGATGAATACATAAAAATATTTGAATCTATCGCAAAACAATCATCGTCTTATAAATGTGAAAAAAAATTCACTAAAACCATCAAAAAAACCAAATGGACTAAATTCACATGTACCGAAAAAAACTCAAAAGCTAATCTTTATATAGCCGTAGATAAAGAAAAAATATACAGCGTATCTTTAGAAAGCCTTAAAACAAAAAATATCAAATTAATCGAAAAACGTTTAGAAAATAGTTTGGAGTTGATAAAATGATATGTCCAAATTGCCATAACCAAGTAACAAAAAAAGACTCATACTGCCCGCACTGTGGAGCTGAACTAAAACCAACCATAAATCAAATAAAAAACGCTTGGGCATCTTCAAAAGAACGTAAAGCCATTAAAAACTTTGTCAAAAAGAAAACCCTAAAACCATTAATAGGCGCCCACTTCTTTATAATTTTCCTAATATTCTTAATATACTTCATAGACACCTTAATTTTAGAAAACATAAACATCTCAGATGGTGTAAGACTATTCATGGGTCTAGCCACCATATTCCTAACCTTCTTCCTGCTGCTATTCGGTAGTATCGGGCTTTTTGGTGTAGCCCTAGATATATCAAGAGGACAAAAACTAAAACTAATAGACATATATAAAAAATCAATAACCATATCTCATAAAATTCTCATAACCCTCTTTCTAGGTCTATACATCATCATAAGAATAATTACCGTTATTGCCTTCATCATGCCACTACCATTTATCATAAAATTAGGCGTAATCATCTGTCTAATATTTATCTTGCCAATTATAACAACCGTCGTAATTAGACTTATGGATAGTAATGTACCAAAAAAAGAAAAGAAAGCCTCATACCTTTGGAATGAAGCCATAATAATCATCAAAGGTCATAGAGTAGAATACTATGGACTAATATTTAGTTTCTTATTTTGGATATTAATAGAAATATCCTCTATCATCGGCGCCCTTATTTTCATTTTAGCCAAAAATGTACAATTATCATTAATTTGCCTTATTATATTTGCTATAACATACATAATCTTTACTCCATATTTTGCCTCATCCCTCGTAAACCTCTACCGATTTTGGTTAAACGAAGAAAAATTTGAAACCGCTAAACCTGGTATAAATAACGGCACCATAATTTTTGCCGTATCAGCTTTTATAATAATTGTAATCCTCTCTGCAAATATGCTTATCGATTGGCTTCCTAAATCTAAACTTGGCGATAAAATACTCTATTATATTGAAAACATCGACTATAACCTAAAAGCAACAGAATTCACAGTCGGGGAAAACAAAAATAAAATAACCTTCAAAATCCCCAAAAACTATAAACTAACCAAAGATAGTGACTATGAATATGCCTATCTAGAAGGCGAAGGCTACGCTGATTATCACTACCGGGACACCACATACTTTACCATCGAAGAAAATTATCAAAATAGCATAGAATCAGCCAAAAGAACCCAAAACGAAAAATGTAGTTATAACTATGAAGAATTCACTTTAAATATCAATAATAAAAACATAAAAGCTTTCACCGTAGAAGAAAACTGTGAACAATACACCCTAGATTACACATTTGAAGCAAGACTATTTTACCCAATAAATAAAAATAGCAATGTCGAAATATGGATAACTAACTATAAAAAACCATATACCAAAGACGAACTAAAAAACTTTGTCGATATAAAAAAATAACCAAAATGAATAAAATTCACCCTCTAAAACATATAATAATAGTGAGGACACTTTACCCTTATATTTAAAGCAAAATCAAAAATAATAAAAGCCTCGAATTTTGTCTCAATTTGACGCATACGTCAAAATATGCTAGAATAAGGCCTGTTTTCTGATTTTTAGTTTTACAGGAGAGGGTGAAAATGGAAACAAACCAATCGGTTAAGGCCAGTACTATGGCCATAATCATTTTAACAATAGTATTTGTCTATTGGCATCCTACTATTGTAAAGGCTCAAAGCCTAAAACAAATTAGAAACTCATTTATGACTAATACTCTTATGCAAAAAGACTTAGATGTAAATGACGTAAATGAAGAAACACCTTTGAATATAAACAAACTAGAAATAAAACCAATTAATAGTGAATTAGTGCAAGACGTAGAATCACTAAAAATTGAAATTAACATCGAAGAATTAAGACAAATAAAAATTGCTCGTAAAAAAGCATTAGAATTAGAAAGAAAAAAAGAAGAAGAACGCAAAAAAGCCGAAGCTAAAGCTAAAGCCGATGAAGCTGCAAGACAAATAACTGCTAAATCAGGAACAAGCATATCTTATGACGAATTAGTAGCTAAATTAAATCGTTCTTTGAACTCCACCTTAGCTGGAAAAGGTGAAAGTTTTGCTAAATATGCCACAGAACTTGGTATAGATCCATATCTAGCTGTTGCCATCGTTCTGCACGAAACCGGCTGTAAATGGAACTGTTCATCTCTTCTAAGAAATTGTAATAATGTTGGTGGAATGAAAGGTTCACCAGGCTGTAACGGTGGTTCATATAAAGCCTTTCCAAGTTTAGATGAAGGAATTAAAGCCTTTATGAATAACTTGTATAAAAATTATTACGCTGTAGGTTTAACCACGCCAGAAACTATTGGCCCTAAATATGCTGCCAGTAGCACTTGGCCATCTAAAATTAGAACCTACATGAACGAAATAGAAGCCAAATAAAATTTTAGCTTCTTTTCTTTTTGCCCAAAGTCAAGCTTAAATTATAAGGAAAACCTCCACTATACACAAATTTGACGCCTTCATTTTATTGTGATAAAATAAAAAGCAGAATAGTAGGAGAGATGTAAATGAACGAGGTCAAAAAAGTAACAGTAGTTGTAACATTAGGAGTATTAATTTCCTTTGCTCTACCACATCTTGTAACAATCAATCAAACAAAAACTTTCGAAACAAACGAAGTGACAAAAACCGAAAAAGCCAGCACCAGTAACGAAGTAGCCATTGTCACAAATGAAGATGAATCAGGAACACCTGTAAAAGTAGAACAACCAGAGCCAGTAAATGAAGCTCCTGCTGTCACAAACGAAGCGCCAGTCCAAACGCCAGAACCTCAAGCCGAGCCAATCGTCTATGACGGATTAACCATAAGTGAACTTACTGAAAAATTAAATCGTTCTCTGCACTCTACACTCTCTGGTACCGGTGCAACTTTTGCTAAATATGCTATTGAAATGGGCATCGATCCATATCTTGCCGTTGCCATCGTTTTGCACGAAACAGGTTGTAATGGAACATGTAGTAAACAAGTAAGAGAATGTTATAACGTTGGAGGAATGAAAGGTGGCCCTAGTTGTAATGGAACCTCATATAAACGGTTTAATAGCCTAAATGAAGGTATCTACGCCTTCATGAGTAATCTAAAAAGGAATTATTATGATAAAGGCTTAAAAACGCCAGAAGCCATGAATAAAAAATATGCCGCTTCTAAAACGTGGGCTTCCAAAATTCATCATTATATAAATAAAATTAAAGCCGCTTAAACACCAAAAAAGGTGTTTTTATTTCGAAATAGCTGTGATATAATCATAATAAGGAGCGTGAAAATATGCAAAAGGGGTGTCCAAAATGTGGTAGGATGATCGATGTAGAAGCTGTAAACTGTCCATATTGTAACTATAACTTTCAAAGTATGGATAGTTTTTTCCAAAAAGTAACCGCTGATAATTATATCGAAAATGAAAAATATGCTGGTTTCATCAAAAGACTTGTTGCTGGTCTATTTGATATTTTCTTAATTGGTACTATAACATATTTAATCATTGTCCTCATAAATCAATTTTTAATCAAAATAGATCAAAATAATTTATATATTATCTTCCTAGCTATATTTATTCCATTTTATATACTGTATAATGCCGCCTGTGAAAGAACCGCATGGCAAGGTTCCATCGGTAAACTAATTCTAGATATATCCGTTGTCGACGAAAATGAAAACCCAATAACCTTTCCAGTTGCCTTAAAAAGAAACCTAGCCAAACTAATAAATGTCATCACCTTTGGTATAGGCTTTGTGTTCTCGGCTGTCCCACCACAAAAACAAGCCATAAATGATAAAATAGCCCATACTTATATCATTAATAAACTAATCATGAAAGAAGATACTTATCTAGTCTATGCCAGCCCTTTAAAAAGATTTGTCGCCTTCGTAATCGATATCTTAATTATAAACTTAATCTGTTATGGAATTTTATCCTTAAGTGGTCTAATTCACATCTTCGATTTTACTCAAATAACCATAAATACCCTAAGTGATGCTAGATATATCCTTTGCCTTGTCGTCCTCTTCTTCTATTTTCCGTTTTCTGAAAGTCGAACTGGCTCAACCATCGGTAAAGGTATGATGCATATAAAAGTAACTAAACTAGATGGTGAAATTCAAGGCGTTATTGCCTCATTTATTAGACAGTTAATACTAGTTCTAGACATATTTACCTTAGGTTTTCTCGCATCTTTTGTCACCCCTAAAAAGCAAACCATTAAAGATATCCTAACTAGAACCGTCGTAATTGATAGATAGGTCAAAGCAAACTTGACCTGTTTTTCTTTAAAAATAAGAAAATATATGATAAAATGAATATGACCTATACTAAAAGGAGGCAGTAATATGTGTGGCTTTGTTGGATATATCAATAAAGAAAAAGATAAAACCAAAAACATCAAAAAAATGGCAGATTTAATTGCCCATCGTGGACCAGATTCCGAAGGTTACTACTGTGATAAAAATATTGCCTTAGGTTTCAGAAGACTTAGTATAATAGATTTAAAAAGTGGTTCCCAGCCAATTTATAACGAAGATAAAACCAAAGTAATAATATTTAATGGTGAAATATATAACTTTGAACCCTTAAGAGAAGAACTTATTCAAAAAGGACATACCTTCAGTACCAAAACCGATACCGAAGTACTTCTTCATGGCTACGAACAGTGGGGCGAAAATCTTTTAGATAAACTAAGAGGTATGTTCGCCTTCGTTATTTATGATACCAAAACAAATGAAATGTTCGCCGCTAGAGACTTCTATGGAATAAAACCATTTTATTATGCGAAAATGGGTAATACCCTAATCTTTGGCTCTGAAATAAAAAGTTTCCTAATTCACCCACATTTCAAAAAAGAATTAAATACTAAAATGCTAGAATATTATCTAACTTTCCAGTATAGCGTAGGTGAAGAAACCTTCTTCAAAAATGTCTATAAACTAATGCCCGGACATTACATGAAATATAAAAATGGCAAACTTGAAATAAAGAAATATTATGAAATAAAATTTAAAGAAGATAATACCAAAACCTATGAAGAGTGGAAAGAAGGTATCAAAGATCATCTTAAAGACTCGATCAAAGCCCATAAAATAAGCGACGTCGAAGTTGGTTCCTTCCTATCAAGTGGTGTTGATTCATCCTTTATCGCCGCTAGTAGTGATGTAGATAAAACATTTACCGTTGGCTTTGAAAATAAAAAATATAGTGAAATAGATTACGCTAAAGACCTGTCAAGTAAAATAAATACCAAAAACATAAATAAAATAATATCCAAAGAAGAATACTTTAAAAACTTGCCTAATATCCTATATTATATGGATGAACCTTTGGCCGACCCATCATCAATAGCCTTGTACTTCGTAGCTAAAATAGCTAGTGAAAATGTCAAAGTATCCTTGTCAGGTGAAGGTGCCGATGAAATATTTGGCGGCTATAACATATACCAAGAACCCCTAACTGCCAGTTGGTATTATAAAATACCATATCCACTTAGATTTACCATTGGTAAAATAGCTAGTATTTTTCCACATAAAAAAGGTATTAATTTCCTAATCAGACGTGGTAAAAAACTCGAAGATAAATTCGTTGGTAACGCTTTCATATTTGATAATAAAGAAGTTAACAAAATTCTAAAAAATAAAAGACAAACAAAAGGTTTCCAAGACCTAACCAAACCATACTATGAAAAAGTTAAAGATAAAGATGAAGTTACCAAAATGCAGTACATCGATTTCAACTTTTGGTTAATAGGCGATATTTTATTAAAAGCCGATAAAATGAGTATGGCCAACTCCTTAGAAGTCAGAGTTCCATTCTTAGATAGACCATTAATAGATTATGCACTAGGCCTTCCTACCGAATTTAAAACCGATAAATATAAAACCAAAAAAATTTTTAGAGATATCGCTGGTGAAGTTTTAGAAGATAAAGTGTCAAATAAAAAGAAATTAGGCTTTCCAGTTCCAATCCGTGAGTGGATGAAAGATGAAGATATATATAAACAAATCAAAGCCCTATTTACCAAAGACACCGAATTCTTTAACACTAAAAAAATCGTTAAACTATTAGATGACCATTGTAAAGGAAAAACCGATAATAGCCGAAAAATTTGGACTATCTATATATTCTTACTTTGGTATGAAATTTTCTTTGGAGGTAGCAAATGATATTCTTTTATATTTCCCTGTCAACCTATATCTGTTTTAACATCATCAAATATAGACAAATCTTTTCCGACTTACAAAAAAATAAATATAGTCTAAAATCTTATAATAAGTGGCTAGCCCAAAATAGCAAGTCCGTATTCATAAATAAAGAATTACTATCCATCATCTTAATCATCATCGCCGTTAACTTCGATTTAAAAATAATTGGTATAAGCACCGTTGTTTTATATACCATATTATTCCTTCTTAATTATAAAAAGAAAAATAAAGTCAAAGTAAATTACAAACTAATAACTAGAAGCATTATCTTAATACTCATGTATATTGGATTAAATACTTGGTTTATTCTCGATTTTATTAGCTATCATAACGCTCTTATTATCTTCGATAATACCGCTTTCTATTATATTGTTCTAGTTATTATAAGTTATTTTTCATACCTTATCATGTGGCTTGTCAATATTATTGCTATCCCATTTGATAAAATTGTAGAAAGCATAGGTGGTAAACGTGCTAAGAGTAAACTCAAAAAAAATAAAACCAGGTGATACCTTTTTGGCCCTAGAAGGTCCATATACTAATGGCCACGACTATATAGACGAGGCCATTGATAAAGGTGCCGCCTGCATCATCGCCACACATGGTGAATATCCCGTAAAAACAATCATTACCGAAGACACGAGAACTTATCTTTCAAATTACTTAAAAGAGCTAAATTTAGAAAAATTAGAAAAACTAAAATTAATCGCTGTTTCTGGTACCTATGGAAAAACCACCACTGCTGATATCATATATCAATTACTAAATAACCTAAATATCAAAACAGCATCTATCACTACTAACGGTTTTATCATAGATGGTAAAATAACCAAAACTTCATCATCAACCCCTGATATTTATGAACTATATGAACTAATTGGCCAGGCCGCTGATGCCGGATGTGAAGTCGTCATCATCGAAACCTCATCTAAAGCTATAAGTGAAAGACATATCGAAGGTTTAAGATTTGACGTTGCCATCTTTACAAACTTTATTCCAAATGAAAATAATGATAAATATCTACAGGAAAAAATAGAACCCTTTAAAATGCTAAAAAAAACAGGATATGCCATTATCAATAACGAAGATCCATATTATGAATATTTCCTTTTACCACAAAATACCAATATTCTATATGGAGGACAAAACAGTAATTATCCATTAAATATCATAAATGTAGGTTATGAATATACCGAATTTACCATTAAAGAAAATACCATAAAAATTCCTCTAGCTGGTAAATTTTATGCCCATAACTACGTACCCGCATATATCATAGCCAAAAACATGAATATCGATGAAGAAACCCTAAAATCAGTAAGTCTTTCCCTTCACCCAGTTGATGGCCGCTTTGACACCCTCAAATATAAAGATAGTTTAATAGCTATCGACTATGCCTATGACTTAGACACCATAAAAAACATTATTCAAAAAACAAAAGAAATAAGTAAAGGTAAAATAATTACTGTAATAGGCTCCGGTGGCGAACATCATCAAAATCAAAGACCTCTAATCGGTAAATTTTTAACCGAAAACACCGATTACGTTATTTTCACCACCGATAACCCAAGATATGAAAATGAAGAAGAAATCATAAACGACCTAACCACCAATCTAACAAAAGATAACTTTCAAAAAATAACAAACCGTAAAGAAGCCATTAAAACCGGCATTGGCTTGTTAGAAAATGAAGATGTTTTATTAATTTTAGGTAAAGGACATGAAGACTATCAAATCTTTGGAAGTGATGAATTTCCTTTTAAAGACCGTGATGAAGTGTTAAAAAACATTAAATAAAAAGGAAAACACTAAAGCCACCTCGTATATTATATATAGAGGTGGTTTTACTGTGGAAAACATAACTTTAGATAAATATCAAAAAAAAGTCATTAAAAATAATTCAAAAAATCTGCTCGTCATCGCCGGCGCCGGTTCTGGAAAAACCCTAACTCTCGTCTATAAAATAAAACACCTAATCAAAAATCATATCAAACCCGAAGAAATACTATGTATCACCTTTACCAAAGCAGCCGCCATCAGCCTTCAAAATAAACTTAAACAAGAAAATATCCATATAAACGTTAAAACCTTTCATAGTCTAGGTTATAACATTATCAAAAACTCTAAACCAGTATCTATAATTAAAGAAGAATTTTTAGATAACCTAATAACTCAAAAACTAAAAAAATATCCTAATTTAATTAAAATAATTCCCGCCACCTTCATTGAAATAGGTAAAGGAAATGCTCAAATAATCAAAAATAATCTTCTCCAAAACTCACCTTACTTATATAAACTAAAAGATATAATCAAAACCTTTATTAACCTTTTCAAAGCTAGTAACTATAACTTAAATCAATTTAAAACCTTCTATAAAATAAATAAAAAAGAAAATCTCATTAAAACCCAAAATAGACATAAATTATTTCTAAACCTTGTTAAAACCATCTACTTGGAATATGAAGAATATTTAAACTATACCAATCAAATAGATTTCCATGATATGATAAATAAAGCCACTAAAGTAGTAAATAAAGAAGGAATATATCCTTATAAATATATAATTATTGATGAATATCAGGATACTTCATTAAATAAATGCCAGCTCATCAAAGCCATCCAAAATAAAACAAATGCCAAACTAATCGCTGTCGGTGATGACTGGCAGTCCATATATCAGTTCGCCGGTAGTAATCTAGATATATTCTTAAACTTTAAAAAGTACTTTCCCCACACCAAAATAATTAAATTAAAAAAAACATACCGCAATAGCCAAGAACTACTTAAAGTAGCAAAAAAATTTATCATGCAAAACAAAAAACAAATTAATAAAAAACTCCATGCCATAAAACGCGAAACCAAACCTATAATAATATGTTACTATAATCAAAACATCATAAATACATGGCCAAAAATAATCAAGCCATTAAAAAATAATACCCTAATATTAGGCCGTAATAAAAATGATATTAATAAAATTCCATATTTAAACAAAAATATGGAATATATGACCGTTCATAAATCAAAAGGACTTGAAGCCGACAACGTCATAGTTGTAAACCTTGAAAACACCATAACCGGTTTTCCATGTAAAGTAAAAAATAGCGAATATTTAAAATATGTCACAAAATCGTCAGATAACTATGATGAAGAAAGAAGACTATTTTATGTTGCCTTGACACGTACCAAAAATAAAATAATTCTCCTTGTAAATAAACAAAAACCCTCAATTTTCATAGATGAAATTCTAAAACAATCAAAAAAATATATTAAAATAATTGATATTACTGGTGAAATAATGTATAATGAAATTCCATGCTTAAGCCAAAATAATTAATTACCAAATTTTTCTAAATAATTTTTTAGACAAATTTTGGTTTAAAAGCCCTAATATATGATATAATAGGTACAATTTATAAGACATTTCTATTGTCAAAAAAATGTCCATAACATTATCATACGATAATGTTACCATTGTCATAGCAAGGAGAGTTAATCATGACTAAAAAAGAAGAAGCTGTAAAATTAATCAAAGAAAAACTAAGTAAAAAAACTTTTTTAACCTATAAAGAAATAGCTGCTATTACAGGTTATCATCCTAAATATATTTTAAAATTAAAAAAAGAAGTTATAAATGGTACCGTTAACTTTGTACATGGTAATAAAAATAGAGTACCAGCCAATGTCATGAGTGAAGAAGAAAGAAAAAAAATAATAGCTTTATATAAGAAAACTAATGTTAGTATTCGTAAATTTTGTAAATTTTATAATAAACGTAGCTATTCTTGTATCTATAATCTATTAAAAGAAGAAGGCTTAATTAAGCTAAATAAATAAAAATAGTCATAAATTAAGGAACCTAAATAAGATTCCTTTTTTTGTCGATAAATAAAACACATAAACATTTAATCCTCCTAATATCTTTTTATAGGAGGTGTCCATATGTACAAGGGCTTAAGTAATGAAGAAGTAATAAAAAGTAGAAAAAAATATGGCAGTAATGAAATTGTCGCCTCTAAAAAAGAGACATTTTTCCACAAACTAATAGCCACATTAGGTGACCCCATTATTAAAATTTTAATTATAGCTTTAGTAGTCAAAACATTATTTCTTTTCCAAAATTTTGATTGGTATGAAACAATTGGTATTGTAATAGCCATTTTTTTAGCCTCATTCATTTCCACTATCTCCGAATATGGTAGTGAAAAAGCCTTTGAGCAACTTCAAAACGATGCCTCAAAAATAAAAGTTAAAGCCATGAGAAATGGGGCTGTTACCGAAGTTAATATCGATGAAATAGTTGTTGGTGATATCGTATTATTAAATCCCGGTGATAAAATTCCAGCTGATGGCAAAATTATTAAAGGTATAATTTCTGTAAACGAATCTAACCTAAACGGCGAAATGAAAGAACAAAATAAAAAAGAAGGTAGTGAAGTATATCGCTCGTCAGTTGTTTATCAGGGGCTTGCCACTATGGAAGTAACCAAAGTCGGATCTCAAACCTTCTATGGTAAATTAGCAAAAGAAGTTGGCGAAAAATCACCCACCAGTCCTTTAAAACTAAGACTTGTCAAACTCGCCCAAATAATCAGTAAAATCGGTTATATCGGAGCTGCCTTAGTAAGTATATCATACCTCTTTTCCGTTACAGTTATTGAAAATGATTTTGAGATAAATGCTATCACTAATACCTTGACCAACTTTCCATTAATGTTTGGCCATATCTTAAAAGTTTTAACCCTTTCAGTAACAATAATTGTTGTCGCAGTTCCAGAAGGTCTTCCATTAATGGTTACTCTAGTCCTATCATCAAATATGAAAAGAATGCTTAAAAATCATGTGCTAGTACGTAAATTAACCGGAATTGAAACTGCTGGTAACATAAATATTCTTTTTACTGATAAAACAGGAACCATAACTAAAGGTAAATTAGATGTTGTTTCAATCATTGACGCTGAAGGACATATATATAAAAATGAAGAAGAATTAAAAAAACACCCCGCTTATTATACGAGAGTAAAATTGTCCTTGATCGCCAATAATGAAAGTAAATATAGTGAACAAAATAAACCAATAGGTGGTAATATCACTGATAGAGCTATTTTAAAATTCTTTCAAAAAAATTCCATAAATTATAAAATAAAAGATCGAATTCCCTTTAATAGTGAAAATAAATATTCATTAACTGAAATTGAATATCAAGGCAAAACAGTTAATTTTATTAAAGGAGCCCCAGAAATACTTATAAATAAATGCACTCATTATTATAAAGATGAACAAAAGAAACTTTTAACTAATAAACAAAGCCTATATAATCAAATCAAACAAGCCACCGATAAAGGTATTAGAGTTCTTGCCTTTGGCACGACAATATCTAAAAGAAACATTGAAAGAATAACCTTAATTGGCCTTGTATATATTAAAGATGAAGTTAGACCTGAAGCTATTGAAGGCTTAAAACTAATCCAAAAAGCTCATATTAATACCGTTATGATTACCGGTGATAACATCGATACGGCTAAAGCTATCGGCAAAGAAGTCGGCTTAATCACTAAACCAACCGATATAATTTTAACCAGTAGTGAACTTAAACAAAAAACCGATGAAGAAATAAAAAAAATCTTACCAAACTTAAAAATTTTAGCTAGATCTTTACCCCAAGATAAAAGCAGATTAGTCAAAATAGCCCAATCTGCCGGCCTAGTAGTTGGTATGACTGGTGACGGTGTCAATGATGCCCCCGCTTTAAAAAAAGCCGATGTCGGTTTTGCAATGGGATCCGGCACTGAAGTTGCCAAAGAAGCTAGTGATATTGTCATATTAGATGATAATCTTCTCTCAATATCCAATGCTGTATTGTATGGCCGAACAATCTTTAAAAGTATTCGTAAATTCATCATCTTTCAGTTAACCATGAATATATGTGCCGTTAGTATATCCATCATCGGCCCATTTATTGGCGTTGATGTTCCTGTAACCGTAATCCAAATGCTTTGGATTAATATGGTCATGGATACCTTAGCCGGTATTGCCTTCTCATTTGAACCACCTCTAAAAGAATATATGTTTGAAAAACCTAAATCTAAAAATGAAAATATCATCAATCGCTATATGAAAGATGAAATAATCTTCACTGGTGCTTTTTCAGCTCTCATGTGTGTATTTTTCTTAAAATCACCATTTATCCACAGCATTTTTCGTGATAGTACTAATGATAAATATCTAATGACTGCCTTCTTTGGCCTATTTATCTTCATGGGTATTTTCAATTCCTTCAATGCCAGAACCCATAGATTAAACTTATTAGCCAACCTCTCAAAAAACAAAGTATTTTTAATTGTTATCATATTCATAATTGCTGTTCAAATATACTTAATTTATTATGGTGGTGATTTATTTAGAGCTTATGGACTAAATAGGTTAGAATTTGAAATAATGCTCCTTCTATCACTCACTGTAGTTCCTGTAGATTGGCTTAGGAAAATATACCTCAGAAAACAAGGTGAAAAAGGTGGCGTCTAATTTGCTTTTTCCACCGTATTTGATATAATATAAGCGAAAGAAGGAATAACCATGAATAAAAAAATGTATCCAATGTATTTAAAAGGCTTAACTGCTGTATTTAGTATGGCGGTTGCCAGCACTCTAATAGGTTGCCAACAGGCTAACCCCCAAAATCAAAATACCAATAACCAAAATACTGAAACAACTCAAGAAGAAAACTATAGCGAAATGAAAGATTACTTACAAACCCAACAAGAAAAAGATACCAAAGCCGAAGCTGCAATTAGTATGATGTTAGATGGTGTTGAAGTTTTAAAAAATAAAGCCGAAGAATCAGCTAATAGTGAAGAAGTCCAGTATCAATTATCAGAAGCCATGAAAAATTTTCAGGTTTTAACCGACTTCATATTTAATGGCGGTGAAATCGATGGTGTAACTTTTAGTGAATTAAGTGAAGAGGGTAAAGAAAACGTTAAAAACGCTCTAAGCACACTAGATAATACATTAAATGAATTAATTCCAAACTATAAAGAAAGATTAAAAGAAACTCTTACCAGCGGTGCTGCCAAAGGATTAGATGCCCTTGATAGCCTAGCTGATAAAGGTAAAGATTTATGGGATGAAATTCAGCAAAAAAGAAAAACAAAATAAAATAAAAAAAGGTAATATGTAAAAAAGTTACCTTTTTTTATTGTGTTTCACCCAAAATTGTGGTATATTTACATAGGTAATAATACTAATAGGAGGGAGAGTTATGATAAATTTTATTATTTGTGATGATGTCCAAAAATATCGCGAAATGGCTGAACGCGTCATAGATAGCTATATGATGAAAAATAAATTAGAATATAAAACACATATATTTAAAGATTATGATAGTAAATTTATGGAAATAGTAGAATCTAGACTGTCATTTAAAGTATATATCTTAGATATCGAAGCACCAACTAAATCAGGAATAGATATAGCTAGAATTATCAGAACTAAAGATGTTGATAGTGTCCTAATATTTTTAACCGGCCATCAAGAACTAGGCCAAGTCGTAATGAAAAATGACTTTCTATTTTTATCTTTTATTAATAAATTTGATAATTGTGAACAACGATTAAAAAACTCAATTGATAAAGCATTACAAGTATTTAAAGTTAAAAGTGTTGTTAGATTTAAAGATAATGGCATAGTATATGCAATTCCCCAAAATGATATTTTATACATTACTAGAGATAGTGTTGATAGAAAATGTATCATTGTTACAGATTATAATGAATTTAAAGTTGGAAAATCTTTAAGTGAATTAGAAGAGAAGGTTAATAATAATTTTGTTAAAACTCATCGTGCTTGTTTAATGAATAGTAAACGTATCCTAAGTTTTAGCAAATCGCAAAAACAAGTTATTTTTGACAACGGTATGATATCAGACTTAGTTTCCACTAGATTTGATAAGGAGTTGGTATAAATGGATGTTTTAAACTTTGGTGCTCATTTAATTGGTAATATTTTAATGATGATTTATAGTATGATATGTTGGGCAAAATTTAATAAAAATGATTTAAAAAAGGTTTTAAACATAATAATAATATTAATATCTTCTCTGTTTATGACAGCAATAAGTCAGTACTTTCCTAATCCTGTAAAAATGTTTAATTCATTTTTAATACTAATATTCACTTGCTATTTATCTGTAAACAAAGATCTAAAAACTAGTATCTTATCTGTAATTACAACACAATTAGTTTTATGGATACCAGAATGTAGTTTTACAATTTTTATTCCATTATTTAATATTCAAAATGCTGAAGCCCTTATTTCAAACCCAGCTATATATTTGTTATTAATTGTCTATATAGTTTCTATTGGATGTATATTATTAAAGTTTAAAATTCCACAAAAGTTATATCATTTATTGATCAGTTCAACTAGTTCAATAAAAAATAATGAAACAATGATTTATTCATTTGTCATCATTGCAATTATAATCATCTCATCAGCTGAAAGTTATATGAAACTTCCTACTGCCTTTATGTTAATGACAAATGGGTTGATGGCTATTATTTTTATAACTATAGTTATAATTTCAAGTAAAACCAAAGATAATTATAATAAGATAAGTAGTAAATATCAAACTAGTATATCTAGCCTAAAAGAATATGAAGTCATGATTAATAAATTTGGTGTTTATACACATGAAAATAAAAATGAATTTTATACCATTAGAAATATGTTAAAAGAGGGTGAGGATAGAGATAAAGTCATAAAGTATATTGATGCTTTAATAAATAATAAAATTAAAGATAATGAAAAGATTATGAAGAAAACGGCCAAAATACCTTCTGGTGGTCTAAGAGCTACCATATACTCTAAATTGTGTTTGATGGATAAATTAAAAATAAAATATAAGTTAAATATTTCTAGAGATGTAAGTACTACTGATTTGATTAATTTAGATGAAGATTTAATTTTAAAAATATGTAAAATATTAGGTGTCTTTTTAGATAATTCTATTGATGCGGTTAAAAAATTAAAGAAAAGAGAAATATCTATAGAAATATATATTCTAAATAAATACTTATGTATTGATATTACTAACAATTTTAAAGGTAATTTAGATTTAGATAAAATAAGTGAAGCTAAGTATACAACTAAAGGTGAAGGTCATGGTTATGGACTTACCTTAGTTAAACAAATATTAAATGATGAGTCTAAAAAATTAGAAAATGAAAAAAGTATTAACCGTGATACTTTTACGCAAACCTTAAAAATAAAAATGTAGATTTGACGTTCTACATTTTTTATTTAATTAAACTTTTTGGACATTCTGGTTCATCAAGCCAAAGAAAATCACATGCCACACTACTTGCTCCAGCAAATAGTCCTCCAATTGATGATAATAATGATGCGATAAAACTCATAAACAAACTCCTTTCTTTCAATCTATGTCTAAATTATAAAATTTAAACCAATAATTATGGACGGTAATTTTTATAGTTATCGTATGTCTCACCACATATTTTATATGTGGTTGGAGCTGTAATAACACACTGTATAAGTAATGCTAAAATAAACGCATTGGATAACAAATTATTATCGATTATTATCGAACAAACAACAAATATAATTGCCACTATAGTTGAAATAATTTTATATACTAGTCTTCTTTTTGGACTAACAATTGGTTTCTTAGCTGTATCTGCTGGACTGTTTTTATGAATTAAAATAATTCCTATAATACCTAAAATAATTTTAAAATTAATCGGTATTATAATCTTTGAACTTAAGTAAGCTGATAAAATAAATACTGAAGTTGAGGCAACTAAACATATCCAACTTTTTGATGCATGAATTCCAAAAGATGGCAATCTTATTAAATTATAAATAAGTGTAAAAATAAGTAGCTCTTTAAATATCCCAAGAAAATAGGCGATTGCGAATATAATAATTGATTTAGTAATTAGTAAATATAACCCAAGTAATCCATACCTTAATTCTGCAAGTTTAACTTCAGAATAATCAGGATAGTATTTCTTAATAATGTTCATCGAATTACTAATAAATGCCTCTTTCATAATACTACCTCTCTTTACCATAAAAAATAATACAACAAAATTAGACAAAAAATAAAAAAAATGTTTAAACGACGTAAAATTTTACCGGTTCGAAGCAAAAGTATTCTACTAGTGACACTTGTTAGCGTTCAGACAAAATTAATAATCATTGAAACAAATTATTGAAAATAACTCTAATCTACGTGTAAAATTAAACTCGTCGATGTAGTACTTGTGCACATTTTTTTATAGTTTAGATGTAGTAAAAATTTTGTCGGAAAATGCAATACTAATTTAATTGAAAACTTAAAACTTTTCATTTATACTAGTATTGTAAGAGATTTACTAGAAGGGAGATGTAATTTTGAAAGGCAAAGTAAAATGGTTCAACAACGAAAAAGGCTTTGGCTTTATAGAATACAACGATAAAGAAGATATATTCGTCCACTATTCAGCTATTCTTACACCTGGTTATAAAACATTAGTTGAAGGCCAGTATGTTGAATTCGATTTAGTCAGAACTGATAAAGGCTTGCAAGCAAAAAATGTTGTTGAAATTAAAACTGCACTTGTGTAGTTTTTTTCTGCCTAAAACACATAATTTCCCATATAATAACATATAAATTCCATAAAATTTATGATATAATGTAAGTGGAAGGTGATGATATGAAATATATAATTCGTGGCAAAAAAGTCAAAGTCACAAATGACCTCAAAGAACATGCAGAAAAGAAGCTTTCAAAGCTTGATAAGTA
>CALVVS010000005.1 GCA_944363925.1 uncultured Bacilli bacterium
TTAATATATAGCTGGATAGTTCAGTATAGTTAATGTCTAACAGTAATAGATAACAAATGCTAACTATAAAAATTATTCCTACTTGAATTAAATAGTACCATATTGGAAGATTTTCTTTTAATATAGTAACTTCATATTTACCATTTCCTAAGTTTTTGGCTTCGTCTAAAACATTTTGAACTTTAGCAATGGTTTCTTTATCTATGCCTTCAATGTCGTCTACTTTAGTTTCTTCAATTATTTTTTTAACGCCTCTTGTTAAATCTTGCATGGCACCAACTTTATCCATTGATTGGGCTTGAAGCATGGCAAATTCTTCCGGAAGTTTATAGGCGTCTATTTTACTATATACGGGTATTAAAACTTTTGATTTGTCCTGATGCATCATTTCTAAAAATCTACTCCACTCATTTTTGACCCATACAGCATTAAAGTTTTCTTCGCTTGTTCCAACTACAAGCATTACTTTTGAGGTTTTTAAAGCTGAGTAGATATAAGGCTCATATTCTTTTCCAAGTTTATTTTCTAGGGTTATTTTTGAGAAAAATACTTTAAACCCAAGAGATGTTAGTTTATCATAGATGTCTTCGGCAATGACAGAGTCATGGGTACGATTTCCTTGTTTATCGGTTTCTTTATAACAAATGAATATGTCATAAGGTTTTTCTTTTGAAGAAATTGATAGGATGTTTTTTTGAATTTCATCAATTTGTTTAGCTTCTTTTTCGTAGAGTTTTAAAGCTTCACCATATGAATTTTTTTTGATATATTTAAAATCATTATCTAGCAAGATTGAATAGTCGCTTGTTCTATGACATGTTGGTATTTTTGTTTTGGTTTTAGGGTCATCGACATATTCAACGCCATATTTACAAAGAAGTATACCCCAGTGGGCTTCTGTTTCATTATTATCTATTTTTAATATGGTTTCATATATTTCTCTTGATTTATCAAATTCATTATTTAATCTTAAGTCATTGGCTCTATTATATAGATTTACTATTCTTTCATTATCAATATTGGGCAAGGTCATTATACTTTTACAGTATAGACATTTACCGGTATTAGTGCCTTTAATTGGCTCAATATCGCCGCCACACATTTTACATTTAAAAGTCATTTAAAACACACTCCTAATTTTTTATTTATTTTCTAGATATTCATTTTGCTCTTTTAAAACTTCTTTTGCTTTATTTTTGTCTTTTAATTTATAAATTTCATATCTGATTTGCTGAAGGGTTTTATATTGATTCTTTTCTTTTTTAGTTGGTTTTTCTATTATTTTAAGTTTTTCTATATTTTCTTCAATATTAGTTAATATTATATTTAATTCATTATTATTAAATGTTTTATTAGAAATATAATCTTGATATAAAGTTATGACAATATCTAGATTTTCTAATTTGTAAAAATAGTTATTAAATTCATTTTTATATTTATCATATTTTTTATTTTTTAGTAAGGCATTAAGGTACCATACGGTGTATACTGCATATTCTTTTTCGGCATCTTTACTATCTTTTCTTGTTTTTATAAAAGTATCTTTTTCTTTAAGCATCATACTATAGTATTTTATTTGTTTATTATAGTCTTTAGTTTCATAAAGATTTCGGCATAGAGATATTAAATCGTTATAGTCTTTAGTTTCATTATATTTTTGTTCTAGGTGTTTTGGGAGGTCTTGGTCCCAATAATAGGAAAAAATTAACGTACTGGTGATGATGATTAGAAGGACAAGAATTATTTTTTTTAACATTTTATAGTCTCCTTAATTATTTACTCCGTGAGTAATCATTGGTGTACTCATGGTTATTTTAGCAAAAGTATAGCCATTGTTTTTACCATATTTAATGATATTTCTTAAGGCATCTCTTGTATATGGTTTAATATCATGCATTAAAATCATATTACTTCTATTTTTCTTTAAATATTTAATAACGGTATTATAAACGCCAGAGGCAGTTGATACTTCACCGGCATCTCCAGATGAGATATTCCAATCATAGTAGCGATAGCCTTTATTTACGGTGTCTTTTGTTAAAACTGACATAATTCCTTTAGAATATTTTTTAGATATTGTATTTGATGAACCGCCTGGAAATCTAATTATTTTAGATTCATAGCCTGTTATTCTTTTTACTCTATTTTGAACTTGTTTTAAATCTCGATAATAGTTATCTACTGAACTATAAACTGTTTGATAATTATGTGAGGCGGTATGAAGGCCGACTGTATGACCTTCGTCATAAGCTCTTTTTATTAGGTAATCTGGCCCACTATTTGTGACAAAAAATGTAGCTTTAACGTTTTCTTCTTTTAATATATCTAATATGACATTGGTTGTTCCTTCTTTTGGACCGTCATCAAAGGTTAGGTAAATTATACTACTACCATCAGCTACTGGTCTATTTACAACTTTGACTGTTCTTTCTATTTTGGCAACATTGCCAGCTTCATCAGTTACTGAATAGGTTATTTTATAGGTTCCTAATTTTTTTGTATTGACATTTCCTGATGTTTCAACTTTATTTGTGATATCGCTATCACAATTATCTATGGCAGTGTATCCAGGATCTTTCCATGTTTCATTTAGATAAAGTGTTATTGTACTACCTTGTTTTAAAGTTATTACTGGAGCAGTTTTATCTTCTTTTATGATAGTTCTTTTTACTTTAGTGGTATTTCCTGCTGTATCTTTAACAAAATAAGTAATAATATTGTCTTTTTTAGTTATTTTTACTTTTTTAGTTAAATCACCGTCGTAGTTATCAGTTGCACTATAACCTTCTTCTTTATATTCTGCATGTGGGCAGATGGAAACTTTTTTATCTCCTTTTAAAGTTATTTTTGGCTTTTCATTATCAGATATTTTGACTTTTCTTATTTGTTTGAAATTAATTCCGGCTATTTTTACCTCATAAATTACTTCATAGGTTCCTAGTTTATTTTTGTTTATTTTGCTTTTTACTTTGACTTTTTTTGTATAGTCTTTTCCAAATCTAGTTACTTTATAGCCTGGTTCTTTATATTTTTGACCATATTTTAAGGTTATATTTTCACCGTTTTTTAATTCAAATTTGGGAGGCCAAAAAAATAAAATAATGATTCCAATTAATAATAAAATTATTGCAATAATACTAATAACATACTTCTTTTTCATATTTACTCCTATTTATTTTGATATTCTAACGCTTCGTTTAGAGAATATTTACAGCCGCAATAGTGCTGGCGATAAATATTATATTTATTTGCAAGTTCACTACTTCTTTTATACCCTTCTTTTTTCTTAAAATCAGAATAAAGATATTTTATGTTATATTTTTCGGATAATACCTTTCCAATTTTATTTAGTTTTTCACTATTTTTATATGGACTTACTGATAAGGTTGTACTGAAATATTCAAAGTTATATTTTTGCGCTAATTTAGCGGTTTTTTCTAATCTTAGATAGAAGCATTTTGTACATCTTTCCCCGCCTTCTTTTTCATTTTCTAATCCTTTGGCTAGGCTTTTGAATTCTTTGCTTTCGTAACCAATTTCGATTATTTTTACTTTTATTTTCATTTTTAAAACGATTTCTTTTAGGGCATCAAATCTTTTAAAATATTCTTCTTCTGGATAAATATTAGGATTATAGTACAGTAATGTTATATCAAAAAAAGGATAAAGCCTTTCTAATACTGAACTGCTGCATACTCCGCAACAAGCATGAAGTAATAGTTTGGGCTTACCTTTTAAGTTTGCTAAAGTTTCTTCCATTATTTGATTATAATTTGTTTTCATAATTTCACCTTTGTTTCAAGGATATTATATCATATTTATTTCATAATTAAAACATCGCCAGTCATTTCTTTTGGGATTGTTAATCTAAGGAGAGTTAATATTGTTGGTGCAATGTCGGCAAGTTTACCATTTTTAAGCATAATATTTTCTTTAGTGATTAAAAACGGAACGGGATTTATGGAATGCGAGGTGACAATGTTTCCTTCATCATCAAGCATATAATCGCAATTTCCATGATCGGCGGTGACAATTAAAATACCATTTAGTTTTTGTATTTTTTTATATATTTTACCAATACATTTGTCGACTGTCTCTAAGGCTTTAACGGTAGCTTTAAAGTTTCCGGTATAACCAACCATATCACCATTAGCAAAGTTTAGAATTATGACATCATAATTTTCTATTTTAGGTAGCAAAGTACTAGTGATTTTATTCGCACTCATTTCTGGTTTTAAGTCATAGGTGGCTACTTTTGGCGATGGTATGAGTATTTGGTCACAGTGACTTAGTTTGTCTTTGTTTTCACCATCAAAGAAGTATGTAACATGGGCATATTTTTCTGTTTCGGCAATTCTAAGTTGTGATAGCTGACTTCTTTCTAATACTTCGCCTAAGTAGTTAGTAATTTTTTGATGAGCAAAGAAATTAGTACATATAACTTTTTCATCGACAGGCATCATGGTTACTAGTTTTAAGTTAGGAATATATTTTCGCTCAAAGCTATCAAAATTTTCATTAGTTAAGGCAGTGAATAGTTCTCTTAGACGATCTGGTCTAAAGTTAAAGACGATGATGCCATCATTTTCTTTAATGATACCATTTACACTAGAAAACGGTTCAATGAATTCGTCGGTTATATCATTTTCATAGCTTTCTTTAATTTTTTCTTCTATGTTATAGGTTTTAGTTTCTTCAGTCATTTCTTTATAGGCTTTTTGAATACGATCCCATCTATTATCTCTATCCATTGCATAATAGCGGCCAGATATTGTGGCAATTTCGCCAGTGTTTGTTTGACTTATTTTTTCTTCTAATTGATGGATATATTTTAAAGCTTCGGTTTGTTTAGTATCTCTTCCATCGGTAAAGATATGATAATAAATATGGTTTATATTTTCGTTTTTTAAGATATCGATGAGCTTTAATAAATGGTTAATATGAGAGTGAATACCTCCATCGCTTAATAGACCGCAAATATGAAGATCAGAGTGGTATTTTTTAAGATGTTTAATAAGGTTTTTATATTCTTTATTTTTAGTAAATTCACTACTTTCTAAGGCTTCGGTTATGACATCTAAAGATTGTTTAGGAATTCTACCAGTTCCAATATTGATATGACCGACTTCACTATTACCCATTTGGCCTTCTGGAAGACCTACTGCCGGGCCGCTTGCTTCTAAGGTGGTGTGCGGATATTTACTAAATAGTATATCTAAATTTGGTGTTTTAGCGGCACTTAAGGCATTGCCTTGTGTACTTGGTCTAATACCTACTCCATCTAAGATACATAGTAATAATGGTTTCATTTTATCAGCTCCTTCATTTATATATGTTGATGATAGTATCAATGTTTATTTGTAATAATAACAGTAAGGTGGCTCCAGCGGCAAGAAAGGGTCCAAAAGGAATAATATTATCTTTCTTTTTCCAAAGGATAATTAAGGCAATTGGAAGGCCGATTAGTGAGCCAACAAAAATTGATAAAATAGCAATTGGATAGGTTAAAACCATGCCGAAGATGAACATGAGTTTAATATCACCCCCACCCATCGATTCTTTTTTAAACAGAAAATCACCGAATTTTTTTAATAGGTACATGGTTGCAAAAGCTAGAAGACCATTTAATATAGAATATAAGGCTGGCTCTATACCATTTATTATAAGAATTTCGATGAATAAGATAAGTGAGAAAGTGATTAAGACTTCGTCGGATATTATTAAGTAATGATAGTCACTGACGACGATGATAATCATCATAGATACAAAGGTTAGAGCGATGATTAATTTTGGAGTTAAACCAAATGAGATATAGCATAAGACGAAGAGGATGCCAGTTAATAGTTCGAATATTGGATAAAATAATGATATTTTTTGATGACAATGTTTACATTTTCCTTTTTGAAATATATATGATAAGACTGGCACTAGTTCTAGGGCAGTTAATCTATGATTACAGTTTGTGCAGTGGCTTGGGGGAAAGATGATTGACTCACCTTTAGGAAGTCTATAACCTACTACATTGTAAAAGGAACCAAAAATAGTTCCTATTATGAATAAAAATATACCGAATGCTATTTCCATAATATCACCTTTAGGCTTGAATTTGACCGTACATTGAGAACATTGGAACGACTATTGATAAGACGATAATACCAACCATGACGGTTAATAAAATAATGAGGGCTGGTTCAACAAATGTCTTGATACGGGTAACGGAATTTTTATGTAGATCTTGATAATATAGGGCAATTTTATTCATCATTTCTGGAAGCTGGCCTGTTCTTTCACCAGTAACAATCATTTCATAGGCTGGGATTGGAAAGGCCCATTGGTCTTTAAAAGCCGCAGATATTGATTTTCCTTGAGCGATGTTATTGATAGCATCATAGATTAAGGATCTATATATTTCGTTATTGGTTACTTTATTTAATATTTCCATACTATCAGTTATAAAGACATTATGGGATAGTAATGATGAAAATGTTTTTGCAAAAGTATTTACTTCTTTATATATTACGACATCGCCGAAAACTGGCAAGTGCATTAAAGTCCATTGAATTGTTCGTCTAAATGATTTAACATTTTTATATAGGTAGATGCATAATACTAATATTACGACAACGCTGATGCCAATATATATGATATATTTTTGAAGGAATTCGCTTACAGCTAAGACTGCGAGGGTTATTCCTGGAATTTTAGCATTGTCCATTGTACTATAAATTTCAACAAATTTTGGTACAACATATAACATGATAAAAGTACCTACACCAATGGCAATAACGAAGATGATGGCTGGGTAAAGCATGGCTGTAACCATAGCTTTTCTAGTGGCTTCAATTTCTGTGAAGTATTCTTCCATATCATCTAAGGTTTCTGGTAATTCACCAGTCATTTCAGCAGTTTTAACCATGTTGGTTAAGATGCTTGGAAAAGCATTGTCTTGTTTTTCTAAGGCTTCACTAAAACTTTTGCCGGTTGTTAAGTCATAGTTTAAAGTTGATAAAATTCTTTTATATTTTTTACTTTTAAATTGTTTTGTTAGAATATTTATGGCTTCAGCTAAGGGCATACCGACTTTTAGATAGGTTGATAGCTGAGCTAAAAAGAAAATTAGATCTTTTGTTTTGAATTTATCATGTGAACCGCCGACGCTACCATACATGGCATTTATCCATCTATTTGTTCTAATGCTATAAACAATGTTACCTTGACTTTTTAAATATGAGTGAACTTCGACTATTGAGAAGGCTGAAAAATAACCTCTAAGGACTTTTCCTTCTGGGTTTCTTATGATATATTCATAAGTTTGTTTTTCTTTAGTTTTTTGTGCTTCTGGGCCGTCATAATTAATACTCATTTCTTCGGCATTTTGATATTTATCTTTAACATTGCCAAGTCCAAAAAATCTTTTTATTTTATCTGTAAAACTTAATACTTCGGTTCCAATTTGTTCTAATCTTTCACCAGTAGTTTTATCTTCTAATTTAGAACTATCTTGGATATAGTCATTTAATCTTTTTTGGGCTTTTCTTTCTTGATTTTCTTGTATTTTTTGTCTAGTTTCTTCTTCTTTTTGTCTTTTTAAAGCTTTTTCTTTTTCGTGCTGAGCTAATAAAACATCAGTTTTTTTGTAAATATCTTTATTTTTTTGAGAATTGATAGTTGTTTTTTCTTTTTTATCTTTAGAAAATAATTTGGCTGGCAAACTTAAAATAGCAATTATTCCTAAAAATACATATTTTATAAATGAAAAAATAGCTTTTAAAACGACTATAAGACCTTCAAAAATATATTTAAGTGGTGAAAGTACTATTTTCATCTTGACACCTTCCTATTCTCATACACTAAATTTATTATAACATAATATGTTTTAAAATAAAACTTTTTTTAGTTAAATCATATAATATTTTAGAAGGGGGCATAAATCATGAATTATTATAATCCTTATTATTATATGATGCCTACTATGAGTTCAGGACTTGGACGTGGGTTATTTGGCGGTAGTTTACGTAGTGGTATTAATTGGTCATCTATTTTAAATGGTGCGCAGAGGACTTTAAATATTGTAAATCAGGCAATTCCTATTGTTAAACAAGCGGCACCAATGATGCGAAATGCGAAGACGATGTTTAAGGTGATGAACGAATTTAAGAAAGTGGATGTTCCTTCTAGCAATAGTTCTACTGGTGTAAGTTCAAATGTTACTGAAAATGTAAATAATTCAGTAAGCAGTGAAAATGCCCAAGTTATTTCTAGTGGTGGGCCAACATTTTTTGTCTAAAAAACGTTAGATTTTAGGTCTAGCGTTTTTCTATTCAATAATGTATGGGTTATTTTGGGTTCCTGTACCCCCTGTGATTTGGACCTCAGAAGAGAGATATAAGGAAGGCCGAACCGCATAATCGTCATTGCCATAGTAGTCGACACGGCCGTTTGAATACACACGAAATGTATGGTAAGAGTCACCAGCACAAGGGGTTAAAATCCACCAATAATCATTTATATACATCCATGTTGTATTTTTACAACTACTATAATTATTGTTATTTAAGCTAAATGAACCACAATTACTTTTATTACTATTACTTCTTATATATTCTGATACTGTGACCAAAGCTACTTTTCCGTTCCATTTTTTATAATTTTCATTACTTATTGTATTAGCCATATTATTATTATCATTTGTTACAGCACCAATACTCCAATCTTTGGCTACGATCTGACTTTTAGCAGTCGCATTTAAACCATTATAATACGTTCCATTTAAGTATGTATTTAAGCTTGCTGGTCTGGCCCAATTATTATTTCCGATTGTATCCCAATACTGTTCTCCTATACTTGCTATCCTCATTATTTTTATTGTCATATCTGGTTCTATTGATACTATACGCCAGCCAGCTTCTTCATTATTAAATGTTACATAATTATTGGGGTTGGCTCCTTTATAAAAATATCTTCCATCATCGTACTCATCTTTATATAGTCCATCTCCTGAAGTTACTACTTTATCTTCAAAAATGGTGCCATCTAATGGTCCAGGTGGAAAGCACTTGTTATATAGCTCATCAATAGCTCCTTGTACATCAGCGCTTTTTAGGCCACTTTCACTATTATCATATATTACATTATTGCTTGGAAAATAGGTGGCGGCTTTGACGGTTATGGAACCTACTAATAAGGCGGTAAATAGACAAAGAAAAATACGGTTTTTAAATAGTTTTTTGATTTTATTCATTTTCATACCTCTCTTTTTGACAATTTTTTCCTATTTTTATGATTACAATTTTATTATATGTCTTTATTTCAGACATGTCAAGCGTTAATTGTCTGATTTTGAGATAATTTTAATGGTGATGAATATGATAGGAAAAGTATTAAGGTATATGAGAAGTAAAAATAATTACAGACAAGATGAGGTTAGTAAAATTGCGGGGGTAGCGCGAAATACTATATCGCAATATGAGACGGAAACAATTCAGCCAACTTTTGATATGATTGAAAAGATTGCGAATAAGTGTGGTTATAAGGTTTATTTTGAAAGTGTTGATGGCAGTGATCGCTTTCAAAGTAAGGATATTATAAGAAAAGATGTATAGAAAAAATAGCGTTTTTAAGCGCTATTTTTGGTTGTCATATTTTTCTAAGTATTCTTCATAGGTCATTTGTTTATCAATATAGGTACCATCTTCTTTTATTAATATTAAACGGTTGGCTAGAGTGTTTATAAGTTCAGTATCATAGGTAGCTAAAATGATAGGACCATCAAATTTACTTAAGCCATTATTTAAAGCGGTTATGGATTCGATGTCTAAATGATTTGTCGGTTCATCTAAAAGTAAGACATTTCCTTTATTTAGCATCATTTTGGCAAACATACATCTAACCTTTTCACCACCTGAAAGAACATTTACTTTTTTTAAAGCTTCATCGGCAGAAAATAACATTCTGCCAAGAAATCCTCTAACAAAGGCATCTTCTTTATTTTCGGAAAATTTACGCAACCACTCTATTAGGGGTTCATCATTATTAAAATATTTATCGTGATTTTTAGGAAAATACGATGTTATGACGGTGGTACCTTTTTTTATTTCCCCACTATCAGGTATTTTTTCACCGGCTAAAATTTGCAGCAAGGTGGTTTTGGCTAATTCATTTTCGCCAATTAGGGCTATTTTATCATCTTTTTTGATGTTTAAGGTAAAGTTTTTTAATATGGGTTTATCTTGGATGGTGACATTTATTTTACTTAAGGTTATGATTTCTTTACCTAATCTACGTTCATAATCAAAGTTAATATAAGGGTATTTTCTGGTCGATGGTTTAAGTTCTTCAATGGTGATTTTGTCTAGAAGTTTTTTTCTAGAGGTGGCTTGTTTTGATTTTGAGGCATTGGCAGAAAATCTCGCAATAAAGGTTTGAAGTTCTTTAATTTTTTCTTCTTTCTTTTTATTAGATTGTTTTATTTGTTTTTGCATGAGTTCATTTGATTTATACCAAAAGTCATAGTTACCGATGGTTATTTGAATTCTTTCTCTATCGATATCAACCATATGAGTACATACAGTGTTTAAAAAGTGTCTGTCATGTGATACTAAGATGACAGTTCCTTTATAATCACCTAGAAAGTTTTCTAACCATATTTTACTTTGAATATCTAGTCCATTAGTTGGTTCATCTAACAAGAGGATATCTGGCTCGCCAAAAAGGGCTTGGGCTAGTAAGACTTTTACTTTATCTTTATCTTTTAAGTTACTCATTTTTTCTTCATAAAGGTCATTTGGAATTCCAAGTCCAGCTAATAAGATTGAGGCATTACTTTCAGCTTCCCAGCCATTTAAGGCTTCAAATTCAGCTTCGAGTTCGCCAGCTTTAATTCCATCTTCATCGGTAAAATTTTCTTTAGAATATATGGCTTCTTTTTCTTTCATGATTTTATATAGTCTATCATTACCCATAATGACAGTTTCTAATACGGAATAGTCATTATATAGGTTATGATCTTGTTTTAAATAGGATATTCTTTCACCTTTATCTTTGATTATCTCTCCAGTGGTACTTTCTATTTGACCGGTTAAGATTTTAAGTAGTGTGCTTTTACCGGCACCATTAGCGCCAATAACACCATAGCAATTACCTTCGTTAAATTCTAGGTTAACATTTTCAAAAAGAACTCTTTTTCCATATCTAAGAGATAGATTTATTACTTTTAACATTTACATCACCTTTTAACATTATACATGATTTAGCTTTATTTTCAAAGAAAAAGAAGAAGTTATTCGATTTCTTCTAGTTTGACACTTACAAGTTTACTGACGCCAGATTCTTGCATGGTTATACCGTATAAGATATCAGCATATTCCATTGTTTTCTTTTTGTGGGTTATGATGATAAATTCGGTTTTTTCTTTTAATTTTTCGACGTATTTGCCGAAAGTATCGACGTTGGCTTCGTCTAAAGCCGCTTCGACTTCATCTAAGACACAAAATGGCGATGGTTTTGATTTAATAATAGCAAATAGTAAGCTTATAGCAGTTAAGGTTTTTTCGCCACCTGATAGTAGTGATATACTAGTTAATTTTTTACCTGGTGGGCTGGCGATAATTTCAACGCCAGTTTCTAACAGGTTATTTGGCTCAGTTAATTTTAATTCGGCATGGCCACCTTTGAATAATTCTTTAAAGGTTAAAGAAAAGTTAGTACTGATGGCTTTAAAGGTTGTTTGAAATTCGCTTATCATGACTTTATCCATTTCATCAATTATTTGAAGTAAAGTGTTTTCAGCTTCAGTTAAGTCAGATATTTGTTTTGTTAAGAAGGTGTATCTAGTATTTACTTCTTCGAATTCTTCTGGGGCAGTTAAGTTAACTGCGCCTAGTTCTTTTATTTGTTTTTTTAATTTATTTACTTCAGTTTTGGCTTGGTTAAAGTCGATATCTAATTTATAGTTTTCTTTAGCTTTTTCGTAGGTCATACTATAAGTTTCAGTTAGGGTGTTTAAAAGATTATCTAGCTTAACTTCTAACCGGCTGGCTTTTATTTCTAAATCTTTTAAGTCGGCGGATTTTTGACTATATAGGCTATTTTCTTTTTTCAAAGATGCTTCATAGTCTTCTAGGGTGTCTTTTAAGTTTTGTTTTTCGTTATTTAATCTTTCAAGTTCTTGGGTGGCTTCGGTTTTGGTTTTTAAGGCAGCGTAATATTTATTTAAGATTTCTTCTTCTTCGGCTGATAGACCACCATTTAACATTTTATTATTGCTATTTAAGTCGAAGGTTATGCTTTTTAGTTTTTGATTTAATGTGTTTAGGGCCATTTTTTTAGAGTTTAGGGTTTCTTCTTTTAACATTTTTTCTTTATTTAAAAGAAATATTTTATCTTCTTTGGCTTTTAGGTTATAATCGACTTCATTTATTTGGTTTTCAATTTCTTTGATTTTATCAATTAGTATTTCTTTGGTTTTAAGGGTATTTTCTAGTTCATATTTATCACTGATGATATTACGTGTTTTATTTTGTTTACCACCGGTCATGGAGCCGCCGACATGGATTATTTCACCATCTATGGTGACAATGCGGTAGCGATTATTTATTTGTTTACTTATATAAGTAGCTGCGTCAATATTATCAGTTACAATGATATTACCTAACTGATTTAAAATGATATTTTGATATTTAAGGTCATATTTTACAAGATTACTAGCAATACCAATATAGCCTTTTAGATTTTTGATTTTATTTAAGGTTTCATTATCGATATATTTAGGTTTTATTATATTTAATGGGAAAAAGGTAGCTCTACCAATGTTTTTTAAGTATTTGATAGCTTCTTTGGCGGATGCTTCATCATCGGTGATAATGTTATTAGTATTATAGCCTAAAGCGGTGGTAATAGCGAGAGCGTATTTTTCATCTATTTCTATTAAGTTACCTAAGGCGTTATGAATACCTCTTAATTTGGGGTTATTTAGAACGCTTCTTACTGGCTCTGGTAAGGAACCACCATTTTCAATGCTGTTTTTTAGGTTATCTATTTTGAATTCTAGGTTACTATTTTCTCTAACTAGATTGGTTAGTTTGGCTTCTAAGGATGATTTATTTTGCTTTATTTGATTTTGATTTTCTTCTTCACTATTTATTTTTAAGGTGATGTTTTTTAAAAACTCATTTATTTGATTAATTTCACCTTCTATTTCATTTATGTTATTTTTAGTAGTTAATTCACTTTCTTTTAAGTTTAAGATATTTTGATGCACTTTATAATCTTCTAGCTGATTTTTCTTTCTTTCTTCGATGATTGATTTTTGACTATTTAATCTTTCAGCTAAGGTTGTTAAATCGAGAATTTTAGTTTGAAGGGCTCTTATTTGATCTTCTATGGAAGAAATGGAGCTTTTATATTTTTCAATATTGGCTTCATTTTGATTTCCAGAGGTCATAAGAGCTATTACTTCTTTATTTAAAGCATTTATTTTATCTTTACTTTTTTGATATTCAAAGTTGATGTTGGTGATATCTTCGGTGATTAATGAAAGCTCGAGATTTTCTAATTTGCTTTTGGTTTCATTATATTTGATAGCTTTATCTTTGGCGTCTTTTAATGGGGTTAATCTATCTTCTAATTCTTTTAAGATATCATTTATACGATTTTTATTATCATGGGTTTTATCTAATTTTTTTAAGGCTTCTTCTTTTCTTCTTTTATATTTTAAGACGCCTGATGCTTCTTCGAAGATAATTCGGCGGTCTGATGGCTTACTAGAGATAATATTTTCGATTTTTCCCTGTGATATGATATTAAAGCTTTCTTTAGCTATACCGCTATCTAAAAGAAGGTTGGTCAAATCTTTTAATCTAACTCTTTCACCGTTTAAATAATATTCGTTTGTTCCATCTTTATAAACACGCCTTTTTATTTCTATTTCATCATAATCAAAAGGCAGATATTTATCTTTATTATCAAATGTTAAGGATACAGAGGCAATATTCATGGGATTTCTAGATTTACTTCCAGAAAAAATAACATCAGTCATTGTACCATCGCCTCTTAATGATTTGACTGATTGCTCGCCCAAGACCCATCTAATAGCGTCGACAATATTACTTTTGCCTGAGCCATTTGGTCCGACAATACCGTTTATACCGTTTGTAAATTCTAAATTGGTTTTATCAGCAAATGATTTAAAGCCATGTGCTTTTAATGATTTTAAATACATAATTATCACACCCTACACTATTTTTAATTATACATTAATTTGACATTTTGCGCAATTGAGAAAGAAAAAAAGTTTCGGTTGTTTTGAAACTTTATTTGGTTTTATGTTTTTGGACATCTTGAGTTAATTTTTCGATTTTAGATATTATTTTTATTACTTGCGCTTCGGAAATTTTTTTTAATAAATCTAAGTGGTCTAGAAAGCCTTGAAGTTCGGGCAGACCATACCATCTTTTTTCTGTAAAACTATATTGATAGATTAGGCCATCTTCTTTTTTTAAAATGACAAGGTTAGTTTCGTCAACATAATATTCTCTATCCATTTTTACCACCTTTGATTACGGTAAAGGGTTTATCGTTACTGATTTTTTTCATTTTTACTTTTCCTTGTTTATCTTTGTTAGGGGTATAAAAGTTAGTGTTGACCATTTCTAACATGGCTTCGATTACTTCAGATTTTCCAGAAATTACAATTACATTACTAGTTCCGATTTCTAAGCGCGTGCCGTCTTTTAAGATTAAGACAGTGATATCGTCACCTAGATTATGGCTACTACTGCTTATAGGTAAAACGAATTGATTGTCACCAATAGTAATTATAGCGTGTTTATCTTTTTCCATAAATCTTACTCCTTCCATTTTTATTTTATCATAAAATATTAAAAAGAACTAATTAATCCATTAGTTCTTGTTCTAGAGCTTCTAAAGGCTCTTCATTTAGCATTTCATTTTCTAAAGTATATTCGACATCACGGTATTTTCTAGCACCAGTACCAGCTGGAATTAGTTTACCGATAATAACATTTTCTTTTAAACCAGTTAAATGATCTATTTTACCATGAACAGCAGCGTCAGTTAAGATTCTAGTCGTTTCTTGGAAAGATGCGGCTGACAAGAAACTCTCGGTTTCAAGTGAAGCTTTGGTAATACCAAGCAATACTGGTTTTCCTGTTGATGGACGTTTACCTTCTAAGATTAATTTTTTATTTTCTTCAGTAAATTTATTGATGTTGACCATTGTTCCAGGTAAGAATAATGAGTCACCGGAATCAATAATTCTAATCTTAGAGATCATCCTACGGGCCATAATTTCAACGTGTTTATCTGAAATATCAACACCTTGTGAACGATATACTTTTTGAATTTCAAATAGAATATATTGCTGAACAGTGATTGGGTCAGTGACAACTAACAACTCTTTTGGTGAAATGGCACCGTGAGTTAGTCTTTGTCCGGCCTTAACTTCTTCACCTTTTTCGACTGCTAATTTAGCACCGTAGTTAGAGGTGTGTTCACGTGTTTCAACGTCATTTTTAACATATATTTTATATGTACCATTATCTTCTTCAATTTTAGAGACAACACCATTGATTTCAGAGATAGTTGCTTTACCTTTAGGGTTACGAGCTTCAAAGATTTCAGTAACACGAGGAAGACCTTGTGTGATATCGTCTCCACCGGCAACACCACCAGTATTGAAGTTTCTCATGGTAAGCTGTGTACCTGGTTCACCGATTGACTGAGCAGCCATGATACCAACGGCTTCTCCAATTTCAACTTCTGAACCGGTAGCTAGGTTACGTCCATAACATTTACGGCATACACCGTGATCTGTTTTACAAGTTAGAACACTTCTAATTGGTACTTTAGTAACGCCGGCGTTAATAATTTTTTCAGCAACTTGTTCTGTGATATATGTATCTTTATCAAATAATACTTCTTTAGTTTCTGGGTGTAAGATTTTTTTATTGGTGTATCTTCCAACAATTCTATCTTCTAATGATTCAATTAGGGTTCCGTCAGTATTATAGAATGCTTCTACGACAACACCTTGTTCGGTTCCGCAGTCGTCTTCTTTAACGATAACGTCTTGAACAACATCGACAAGTCTTCTAGTTAAGTAACCAGCGTCAGCTGTTTTTAAGGCTGTATCAACGGCACCTTTACGAGTTCCGTGAGTAGATGTGAAGAATTCTGATACGGTAACACCTTCTGATAAAGAAGATAAAATTGGAATTTCAACATAATCACCATTTGGTTTACTCATGATACCACGCATACCAGCCATTTGGCCATATTGGTCGATAGAACCACGAGCTTTTGAATCGATCATCATGGTAATAGATGATTCTGGGTTGGCTTTTAACCTTTTATCTAAATCGTCATAGATTTTAGATTTAGCATCAAACCAAGTTTGAATTACATTGTCATATCTTTCCTTATCAGTAATTAAACCACGTTTAAATTGTTTAGTAATAGTATCAATTTTTTTATTAGCTTCGGCAATAATTTCTTCTTTAACTGGGCTTTCTTTGATATCGTCAATTGAAATACTAATACCAGATAAAGTTGAATATTTAAAGCCTAAATCTTTAATAGCGTCAAGCATAACTGATGTTTCAGTTGTGTGATAACGTTTATATATTTGGGCAATTAATCTAACGATTGCGCCTTTGTTTAAAGCTTTGACTAAAGGCATTTTTTCAATTTCTTCTTTGATGTTTTTACCTTTATCGATAAAATATTTAGCAGGAGTGCATTTTACAGCATTATCAACACTACTATCATTGATATATTGGAAAGTATCAGGGAAAACTTCATTGAATATTATTTTTCCAGGAGTTGTTACTAAATATTTATCCATGTATTTATCTGGGAATATTTTATGTCTAAATGATTTGACTGGTAAGGCTATTCTAGTGTGAAGAGTTATTTCTCTTCTTTCATAAGCCATAATAACATCATTAGAGTTTCTAAATATTCTACCTTCACCTTCTAAGCCAGCTTTTTCCATAGTTAGATAATAGTTACCTAGAACCATATCTTGTCCTGGAGTGGCGATTGGTGAACCATCTTTTGGAGACAAGATGTTGTTAGCGCCTAACATTAATAGTCTTGCTTCGGCCTTTGCAGCTTCGCTGATTGGTACGTGAACAGCCATTTGGTCTCCATCGAAGTCGGCATTGAAGGCTGGACATACTAACGGGTGAAGTCTTATGGCTTTACCTTCGATTAATTTAGGTTCGAAAGCTTGGATACCAAGTCTATGTAAAGTTGGGGCACGGTTAAGTAATACTGGGTGTTCTTTGATTTTTTCTTCAACGACATCCCAGACACGTTCATCTTGGTTTTCAATCATACGTTTAGCTGCTTTGATATTACTAGCAATTTCTTTAGAAACTAAACCGTTGATAACATGTGGTTTAAACAATTCTAGGGCCATTTCTTTTGGTATACCACACTCATACATTTTAAGTGATGGACCTACGACGATAACAGAACGGCCTGAATAGTCAACACGTTTACCAAGTAGGTTTTGACGGAAACGACCTTGTTTACCTTTTAACATACTTGATAATGATTTTAATGGTCTATTACCAGGACCGGTGATATTTTTACCACGTCTTCCATTATCAAATAAGGCATCGACTGCTTCTTGCAGCATTCTTTTTTCATTTTGAATTATAATTGAAGGGGCACCTAAGTCGATTAGTTTTTTAAGACGATTATTACGGTTGATAACACGTCTATATAAGTCATTTAAGTCAGAAGTAGCAAATCTACCACCGTCTAACTGAATCATTGGTCTAAGCTCTGGTGGAATAACTGGAAGAGCAGTTAAAATCATCCACTCAGGGCGGTTACCTGATTCTAAGAAGGCATCTAAGACATCTAATCTTTTGATTAAACGAATACGCTTTTGACTAGAGGTGTCTTTGATTTCAGCAATTTCTTTTTTGATTTCGTTTACTTCTTTTTCTAAGTCAACTTCTTTTAATAGTTCTTGTATTGCTTCGGCACCCATACCAACTCTAAAGCTATTACCATATTTTTCATAATATGAACGATATTCTTTATCACTGATTGTTTGTTTCTTTTCAAGTGGGGTGTCACCTGGTTCTAAAACAACATATGATACGAAATATAGTACTTCTTCTAATTCTCTTGGTGACATATCAAGAACTAGCCCCATTCTTGATGGAACGCCTTTGAAGAACCAGATATGTGATACTGGTGTGGCTAGTTCGATATGACCCATACGTTCACGGCGGACTTTAGATTTAGTAACTTCAACGCCGCAACGGTCACAGATAATATTTTTATATCTTAGTCTTTTATATTTACCGCAGGCACATTCGAAGTCTTTGGTTGGACCAAATATTTTTTCACAAAATAGTCCGTCACGTTCAGGTTTTAGGGTTCGGTAGTTCATGGTTTCGGCTTTTTTTACTTCACCATAAGACCATGAACGAATTTTTTCTGGTGAGGCAATGGCAATTCTTATTCCTTCAAAACTATTTGCATCCATTAATTATCCTCCCCTTCCAAATTTTTAAGATCTTCATCAGTTGGCTCTTGTTCTTCATTTTCATCAAATTCATTTAATTCATTTTCTAATTCACTAGGTATTTCTTGCTTTTGAGCTTCATTTTGAGCTTTATCTTTTAGAATTTCACTTTCTAAATCGCTATCTGGAACATATGAATCTTTTTCAGCTTCTTCTAGTTCTTTTAGTTCAACAAATTCGCCATCTTTATTTAAAACAGTAATGTCTAGTCCGAGTGCTTGGAATTCTTTAATAACTACTCTAAAGCTTTCTGGAACACTTGGTTTTGGCAAATCTTCGCCTTTGACTAGAGCTTCATAAACTTTGACACGTCCTGTAACATCATCTGATTTAACGGTCATCATTTCTTGTAAGATATTAGCGGCACCATAAGCATATAATGCCCAAACTTCCATTTCACCGAAACGCTGACCACCAAACTGAGCTTTACCACCTAAAGGCTGTTGGGTAACTAATGAGTATGGACCAGTAGATCTTGCATGAAGTTTATCATCGACCATGTGGTCTAGTTTAATCATGTACATTACACCGACACTGATACGGTTATCAAAGCGTTCGCCGGTACGGCCATCGTATAAATACATTTTACCATCTTTGTCTAAACCAGCTTCTTCTAGGGCACTGACAATTTCATCTCTAGTCGCACCATCGAAGACTGGAGTAGCAACGTGAATTCCTAATGTTTTAGCGGCCATACCTAAGTGTAATTCTAAGATTTGGCCTAAGTTCATACGAGATGGAACACCTAGTGGGTTTAATAAGATGTCAACGGTGCGTCCATTTTTATCATAAGGCATGTCTTCTTCTGGAAGTACTAATGAGACAACACCTTTATTTCCGTGACGACCAGATATTTTATCGCCGACACCTATTTTACGTTTTTGAGCAATATATACTCTGACTTTTTTACTTACACCAGCTGGAAGTTCATCACTATCTTCTTTAGATAATATTTGAACATCGTGGACAATTCCACCTCCACCGTGCTGAACTCTAAGGGAAGTATCTCTAACTTCTCTTGTTTTTTCACCAAAAATGGCATGAAGTAATTTTTCTTCGGAAGTAAGTTCGGCCATACCTTTAGGTGTAACTTTACCAACTAAGATATCGTCATCTTTAACTTCTGTACCAATTCTAATGATACCATTTTCGTCTAAGTTTTTACGAGCTTCTTCTGAAACATTTGGAATATCTCTAGTAAACTCTTCGGCACCTAGTTTAGTATCACGGCACTCAATTTCATAGTCTTTGATATGGATTGATGTGAAGACATCATCATTAACTAATCTTTCGTTTAAGATGACAGCATCTTCGTAGTTATAACCATCGTAGTTGACGAAGGCAATGGTTAAGTTTTTACCTAAGGCCATTTCTCCTTGATCGGTTGAAGGACCATCAGCAATGACGTCACCAACTTTAACTTTATCGCCTTTTCTTACGATTGGTTTTTGATGATAACAAGTTCCCATATTACTTCTTTCGAAGCCTTCTAGGTAATAAGTATCTGTACCTTTAGCATTTTTAACGATGATTTTACGAGCATCGACATAATCGACAACACCATCGGCTTTAGCACATATTACAACACCAGAATCTCTAGCGGCAATAGCTTCAATACCAGTTCCAACGTATGGAGCTTCGGCTTCTAGAAGTGGGATGGCCTGACGCTGCATGTTGGCACCCATTAAGGCTCTTTTACCGTCGTCGTGTTCAAGGAACGGAATTCCACTAGTAGTAATTGAGATTATTTGTTGAGGTGAAACATCCATATAATCGATTTTTTCTTTTTCGATGATTAAGTTATCGTTTTGATATCTTACTGGAACTCTATCTTCGATGATTTCACCTTTGTCGTTTGTTTTAACAGTTGCAGGAGCGATATAATATTCTAATTCCTCGTCAGCTGTCATATATCTTATTTCATCGGTTAATTTATTGTTTTCAATTTTACGATATGGTGTCATGATGAAACCATATTCATTTACTTTAGCATAGCTAGCTAAAGAAGTGATTAAACCAATGTTTGGACCTTCTGGAGATTCTACAGGGCAAAGTCTTCCATAATGTGATGGATTGACGTCACGAACTTCCATACCAGCTCTATCTTTTGATAGTCCGCCTGGTCCTAGAGAAGATAATCTTCTTTTATGAGTTAATTCAGCAATTGGGTTAATTTGGTCCATAAACTGTGATAATTGAGATGAACCAAAGAACTCTTTGATTGCAGCGGTAAGTGGTCTTATGTTAATTAGACTTTTTGGAGTTACTTCAGCAATATCTTGAGTACTCATTCTATCTCTAATCATTCGTTCAATACGACTGACACCAATTCTAAATTGATTTTGTAATAATTCACCAACTTGTCTTACACGTCTATTAGATAGGTGGTCGATTTCATCAAATGAGCCTATACCATCTAATAGATTTAAGTAATATGAAAGTGAAGCATAGATATCAGATACAGTTAAACGTTTAATATCGATACTTTGATCGTTACCAATTATTTTGACAATTTTATCAGGGTTTGTTTTAGAATATACTTTAACGATTTGAACATCGCCATAAGTGTCTAGTTCTTCATTGATTAGAGCTGATTTTTTGCCATAACCATTACTAAAGATCGGTTTTAATTTAGCTAATAGTTCTTTAGTGATAATATCACCGTTTTTAGCAATTGTTTCACCGTCTATTTTGATATCTTCAGCTAATTTGCAACCTAGAAGTCTATCAGTGATATTTAATTTTTTATTAAATTTATAACGTCCAACTTTAGCTAGGTCATATCTAAATGCGTCAAAAAATCTAGTGATTAATTGGTTTTTAGCACTTTCTAAAGTACTAGGTTCTCCAGGTCTTAATTTTGAGTGAATATCGATTAGGGCTTCATCAGTATTTTTGTTAGTATCTTTTTCAATGGTTTTGATAAGATAATCGTTTTCACCAAATAAATCAAGGATGTCACTATCACTTGATAGACCAATAGCTCTAAGCAAGGTAGTTGCGGGAACTTTTCTCGTTCTATCAATTCTGACATAAATAATGTCTCTAGCATCGGTTTCAAATTCTAGCCAAGTACCTCTAGTTGGAATTATTTGAGCTCCAACGGTTATTTTTCCATTCTTTTTATCTACTTCTTTGCCAAAATAAACTGATGGTGAACGAACTAATTGTGATACAATAACACGTTCTGCTCCATTGACAATGAAGGCTCCACTGTCAGTCATAACTGGCATGTCACCCAAATAGATTTCTTGTTCTTTAACTTCACCGGTTTCAACATTGAAAAGTCTTGCTTCTACTTTTAGTGGCGCAGCATAAGTAGTATAGCGTTCTTTACATTGTTTAATGGTGTGTCTTGGTTCATCAAAACTGTATTCGCCAAATTCTAAGGACAAATTACCAGTGAAACTCTCCACTGGAAAAATATCATCAAAAACTTCTTTAATGCCTTCAGTTAGGAACCAATTGTATGAATCTTTTTGAATTTCTAATAAGTTGTTTAATTCGATTGCGTTTTCTGTTTTACCGTAATTTCTTCTCTCTCTTTTTCCGTTAATTTTTTGTATTTTGTATGCCAAGTATTTCACCCCTATAAACTAGTTTTTTAGATTTTTCATGCACTATCTAGAGTACATGTCGCCAATTTATAATTATAAAGGTTTTATCCTCAAAAGTCAACGATTTTTAGCACATAATATATAAAAACCTTTATTTTTTGTAACGATGGTAACATCGTACCATTTTTGCAAATCTCTGGTTAAAGATTTTGCTCCATTACTTTTGTTAATAACTAACCATATTTCGCCGGTTTCCTTTAGATATTCTTTAGCATTAAATAAAATATCATATAGTATTTTTTTCCCGACTTTAATTGGTGGGTTGGTAATTATTATGTCATATTTTTTAGTGATATTTTCATAAATATTACTTTTGAAAATATTGACATCTACTTTATTTAATTTGGCGTTTTCTTTGGCTAAAGTGATTGCTCTTTCACTTATATCTATCATATCGATATTGGCATTTACCTTCTTTTTTAGATAAATGCCAATTGGGCCATAACCGCAACCAAAATCTAAAATATCGCCTTTCATTTTAGTTAAATCAATATTTTCCAGTAAAGTCCTAGTGCCAAAATCTAAGCCTTTTTTGGAAAATACACCATTATCAACTATAAAATTTAATTTTAAGTCATTTATAATAGTATTAATTTGCCTGCGGTTACTTTTTACATAATCATTTGTAAAATAATGTGACATTTTTTATACTCCTTTTAATATATGGGTAAAGCCCACACTATATTTTTATAGTGCAGGCCTTTAATTTTCACATTTATTTAACTTCAACAGTAGCGCCAGCTTCTTCGAATTTAGCTTTTAATTCATCAGCTTCTGAAGTTGGAATATTTTCTTTAATAGCTCCACCATTATCAGCGATATCTTTAGCTTCTTTTAAGCCTAAACCTGTAACTTCTTTAATTAATTTAATAACTGGTAATTTGTTAGGTCCAGCGGCTGTTAATGTTACAGTAACGCTTGATGGTCCAGCTGCTTCTTCTGATTGAGCAGGTGCAGCAGCAACAGCTACAGCACTTGGATCAACACCAAATTCCTCCTTCATTGCATCTACTAATTCCATTACTTCAAGCATAGTCATTTCTTTTAGACCAGCGATAAATTCATCTTTATTAATTTTTGCCATTTATATCATTCCTTTCTAATTTTCTTCTTTTTCCTTTAAATCTTTTGCATATAAATCTAAGCAAATAGACAAGTTTTTAAGTGGGTAAATAAGCCCACTGGCAAGCATTGTAAGTAAGCCATCTCTTGATGGTAATTTTGATAATTCAGATAATTTAGCTTCATCAGTTTTTTCACCATCGATTAGACCAACTTTAACAATTAAGGCTGGATGTTTTTTAGCGAATTCATACAAAACCTTAACTGGAGCAACTGGATCGGTTCCGAAAACCATTGCTTTTGGCCCTTTTAAGTCTTCATTTAAGTCGATTTTTAAGGTATCCATTGCCCTTTTAACTAATGTGTTTTTATAAATTTTGAATTCTGAATCATTTTCTTTTAAGGTTCTTCTTAATTCATTTGTTTCGTCAACAGATAACCCTTGATATTCAAAAAGAACTGTAGCTGTCGCGTTTTTAGTTTTCTCAGCTATTTCATCGATGATTTCTTGCTTCTTATCTAGTATTTTTTGATTAGCCAACTTCTAGCACCTCTCTTTCTGTTTGCCGCTATAAAAAGCTCTGGATATTATGCCAGAGCTAAAAGACTTTATTAAATGTCTCGGTAGGAAATTAAGCTTTCTAGCACCTACTGTCTACGGCATAATCAAATTTCGAATTAATTATATCATAGCTTTTATTATTTGTCAAAGCTATTTGGGTCTACTTTAATACCAGGTCCCATAGTAGCTGATAAGGAAATATTTTTAACATAAGTTCCTTTGACAACACTTGGTTTAGATTTGATAATTAAAGTAACAAAGGTTTTTAAGTTTTCTAATAAGTCTTCATCACTAAATGAAGTTTTACCGATTAAAGCATGAACGTTTCCGTAAGAATCTGTACGGTATTCAACACGTCCTTTTTTAACTTCTTCAACAGCTTTTTTAGTATCTACGGTAACTGTTCCGGTTTTAGGGTTTGGCATTAAGCCTTTTGGTCCTAAAATACGACCAATTTTACCTAAAGCTGGCATCATATCTGGTGTAGCAATTAAACTATCGAAGTCAAACCAGTTTTCTTTTTGGATTTTTTCAATCATGTCAGTATCGCCAACATAATCAGCACCAGCTTCTTTAGCGGCTTTGGCAGCATCACCTTTGGCAATAACTAATACTCTTTTAGTTTTACCAGTTCCTTTTGGTAATACTACAGCACCTCTTAGTTGTTGATCGGCTTTTTTGGTATCTAAGTTTAGGTGCATAGCTACTTCGATGGAAGCATCAAAAGCAGCATATGAAGTTTCTTTAACTAGTTTGATTGCTTCTTCTTTAGTGTAAAGCTTATTTTTGTCGAGTTTTTGAGTCTCGGCTAAATATTTTTTACCTTTTTTCATTGTTTTACCTCCTTGTGGTTATTGCGGATTGTTCCTCCCACATAGCATGGGTTTTAGTTTTCGATTTTAACGCCCATATTTAATGCAGTACCTTCGATAATTTTCATTGCATCTTCAACGGTATAGCAGTTTAAATCTGGTAATTTTGTTTCAGCGATTTCTCTAAGTTTGTCTTTAGATAAGGTAGCAACAGTTTCGTTTTTACCGTTAACTGAACCTTTTTTAATGCCGCAAGCTTTTTTTATTAAGAAAGCTGCTGGCGGAGTTTTTACTACAAAGCTGAAACTTCTATCATCATTGACAGTAATTTCAACTGGTAATATATCTCCCATTTTATCTTTTGTTGCATCGTTAAATTTAGTACAAAATTCTCCTAAATTAATTCCGGCAGGTCCTAAAGCTGTACCAACTGGTGGAGCTGGTGTTGCTTTTCCGGCTGGAATTTGGATTTTAATTTTTTTGATCTTATTAGTTGCATCTTTTGCCACGAAAAACACCTCCTATAATTTTTTCGTGGGTGGTTCCAATGATTATCCGCTTTTCATATTTTCATCTTTCTCATTTGGTAATCTCCCACTTTTTCTATATTAAAAAATAATATAGCGTATTAATAATAGCACAATTTAAAGTAATTGTAAACTTTTTTACTACTTAAATAATATTTTTTATAATTTTAAATATTAATTTTTTAACTACTTAAGCTTTAGAAATTTGAGATAGTTCTAATTCGACGGTTGTTTCTTGACCGAACAGGTCAATCGATACTTCAATTTTGGCATCTTTTAGATTAGCGGTTTTAATTACTCCGTACATGCCTTCGAAAGGTCCAGATATAACCTTAACTTTTTCACCTTCTTTAAGGTCGTTTTCGGCATCTAATCTGCTCATACCCATTGAACCTAAAATTTTATCGACTTCAGCTGGCGTTAGCGGGAAAGGTTTAGCTCCTTTACCAGATGAGCCAATAAACCCAGTAACACCTGGCGTATTTCTGACGATGAACCAAGCTTCGTCAGTCATGACCATTTCAACAAGGATATATCCTGGAAATAGTTTGACTTTTTTTTCTTTACCATTAGCGTCAACAACTGTTTCTTCTGGAACAACTACTCTTAAGATGTAATCTTCCATGCCCATTGAGCTAGCACGCATTTCTAATTTTTCTTTGACTTTATTTTCATGTCCAGAATAAGTGTTTACGACATACCACTCTTTTTCCATGTATTACCCCTCCAATAGTGTTCTAACCGCAGCAATTATAACATCTGATAGCATAAAGAATAATGCGAATACGACGATACATACTAAAACGGCTACAGAATATTTAAACATTTCTTTTTTCTTAGGCCATCTAACTTGTTTGAATTCACCGCGAAGGCCACCTAAAAATTTCTTTTTTTCTTTTTTCTCTTTCTTTTGCTTTTTTGCCACTTTACTCACCTACTTTAAATTTTTGTAAATAAAAAACACTTATTTGTGTTCACTAATAAATTATCACAATAAGTGCTTTTTGTCAATTAGTTTATTAATAAATCAGTGATTAAATTAGCGGCATCACTACCAAAGTCTTTTATTTTATATAATAAGTCTTTGAAAAAATGATTTTTAGTGTTTTGAGCATTTATTTTTAAGAGGTAATTTTCATCATATTTATTTAATTCGATGTTTTTGGTATATCTTTGATATTTATTTTTTAACTGCTTTAAATCTTCTTTACTACCATATATGTATATTGTTTTATTACATAGATAAATACTATTAGGAACAAATGATCTATAAAATTGCTTGATAATATTATAGTTACAGATAATAGTATCTAAAGATTTCTTTTTAAAGTATTTTTTTATTTTTTTGATATTTATTTTTTTATTTTTACCACGTTTAGTTATATTAAATTTCTTACCGGTTAAGCTTATATTATTTAATAGGTAGCAGGTTTGAATATTATCGTTATTTTCAATGGCATCTAAAATATTTTCTTCGTTTAAACCTATGCCGAGCAATGAGCCTTTTAATTTTTTTATGATTTTAAGTATTTGGTTATTCATAAGTATCCTCCAAAATTTTATTAATTACATAGCTTGCAGCAAGTAAGCCGGCTGATGCTGGAACAAAGGCATTGGAACCTATTTTATTTTTTATTAAGGGTTTTTCTTTTGAAAAAACTACTGGCACTTTACCTTTGATATTTTCTTCTTTGACCATTTTCCTGATTATTTTAGCAATTGGGTCATATTCGGTTTTTCTAATATCGTTTATTTCTAAAAATTCTGGGTGCATTTTATTACCAGTTGCCATTACTGATATAAATGGAATTTTTTCTTTTAAACATTTTTTAATAATTAGCTTTTTTGTTTCAATGGTATCAATGGCATCGATGACGAAATCTATTTTATGTTTAAATAGTTTTTCTATATTGGTTTTATCAATAAATTCATTTATTTTTATTATTTGACAGTTAGGATTTATATTTTTAGCTATTTTTTCGGCAACATCTACTTTATTTTTACCAATTGCCGGCTGGTAAGCTAAAGCTTGTCTATTTAAGTTAGTGATATCTATTATATCGCTATCTACGGCAATGATGTTTTCAATGCCACTTCTAACTAGGGTTTCAAAAGCATGGCCACCTACGCCTCCTAAACCGACAATTAAGACGGTTTTATTTTTTAAAATATTTATTTTTTCGCCTATTAATATTTCTAAACGGTCAAACATTTTACCACCTATTTAAGATTATACATTATTTTTTTAAAAGAAAAAAGTCTTAAAAATTTATCTTTTTAAAACTTTAGTGCGGGATTTTGATATATTTTGATTATTATCTAGTTCTTCTAATCTATTTTGAAGAAATTTTAATATTTCACTATTTTGAGCAATTTGTGATTTTAATTTTTCATTGTCTATTTCTTCGATATATTCTTTCATGATTATCCTCCTATTATCTTATACCCATTTTTTAGGACTTTGGTTTTGGCTTTTTTATCGTATTCTTCGTCATGAAGACATTCAAATTCTATTAATTGTTCTAAATATTCTTCATCGATGGTAAGGCAAGTTAGTTTACCAGATTTTGAATATGATAATTTCCATTTATTTTCTGGAATTAACTCTTTTAAAGGTTTTACATAATTGATTTTGGTTTTATTAAAATCTAAGTATTCGTTAGTACAAAAGTTATAAATATTTCCATTTATACTAGCGATAAAGTTAGCTACTTTTTGTCCAACGTTTGTTTTAAAATACCAATATCTATCTAATTCATCAGTTGCTTTATTTTTAAATGTTTCGATCCAGCTTTCTTTACTTACGCCTTTGGGTAAAATGATTTCCCCATTTTGAAGCATACTTTCTAATATGAGAGCAATTTCGTCTATTCCTTCATAAGTTATATCGATTAGATTTTCTTCTTCGGAAAAAGATTTGTCAGAACTTGAAATATTTTCTAAAACGGCTATAAAGATATTAGAACTTTTTATATTTTCTAGGTTTTGTTTGTTTAATATAGCCATTTTTTGAAATTTTGGAGTGAAATATCCATTTTTTAATATTCTTTTTTTAGCATTTTTATCATAAGTGTTTTGGTATGATTTTTCAAACTCGCTTATTAAATAACATTTATTATCATCTACATCAATACTGATAATTTGATAATTTACGATATAAACAAGGTCCCAGATTTCTTTGGGCATGATGTCAGAAAAGGCTTTAGCATATAGTATTTCAGTACTATCTGATAAATATTTATGGGTATTAAAATTATAAATTTTACCGTCGATGGCGGCTACTGAATTTAACGAAGTCCTCAAGTTTTCTTTTATAAAAGCTAAAAATATATTGTCGCCATTTATGTTTTTCAAGTCATTTGGATTTAAGTAATCTATATTATTATAGATTTCTCCATAGTTATCAATGTTAAAATATTCTTTTTTCATACTATTTCCTTTTTAATACTTTAATTTTACTAATTTCTTTTTCAATTTCACTATCTAAATTAGCACTCTGCACTCTAAGATTTTCATTTTGACGACTCATTTCTTTTAGCTTTTCTAATATTTCTTTTTTCTTATCAATTTCTTCTTTTAATCTTTGGTTTTCGGCTTCTAATTGTTTCAATAATATTTCATCTTTCATTTCTTCTTTATAAAATGAAGGACACAAACTTTTTATAAATTCATTGTTTAAATATTGATATAACTCTGACGTTTTAAAATCACCATTATAATTTGGGTTATTTATATTTATAGGTGCTAGAAATAAAATTTCTTTAGATATTAACATATTATTATCTCTATCAACATAAAACTTAGCTTGGGTTATTGGGTAGTTATGGTCTTTTATTTTAACAAATTTATATCCATTAGAACTATATTCTTCTATTTTTCCAATTTCAAAATAACATGAATTTAAAACCACGTTATATTTTTTACCGGTTATAAAGGTTGTTTTAGGATCTAAACAATTAAAACATCTATGTCCAAAATCTGGAAATTCTCCTAACTCTACTATTTCTAAATTATCATCTTTAGTAATATTAAAATCTTTTAAGGTTTCATTTATATCATTAATTTTTATAATTGGGACAATGCCACATCTTTTTTTAGTATTTTTAAATTCTACTTTCTCATTATAAGTCATAGCAATTGATACATAACCGTTTTTAGTATGTTTAGCTGAAGTATTAATCCAATAATCTCTATACCATTTTATATTATTTAATATAGAACTTTGTTTAAAATCATCAGGTGATAAAAGTGTTACTTCAATATCTTTATTCATATATTTTCTCCTTTAACTTGCCAATTATTTTAACAGTAAACTATATATATGTCAATAAAAGTCTAGCTTTTAACTAGACTTCTAATTATGTATTTTTAAGGCTTATTAGATTATTTGACTGTTTTATACTAATCTATATTTATAGGTGCAGGGTCTTTTGGTTTGGCATATCATAATTTAATAATAAATCTTTTTTAAACTCTTTATTCAAAAAGCGATATAACTGGGAATTTTTGAAATCATTATCATAATTATTATGGTCTTTTACATTTATTGGTGCTCTGAATAAGACACCTGCAGATATTAACATACTATTTTCTTTATCGACATAAAATTTAACTGGTTTTATTGGATAATAACAGCCTCGCAATTTAATAATCTCTTGATTATTATAAATATATGTTTGACAGTTATACCACTAAAATTTTCTACATCTCGGCCCAATTTTTTGCATGACTTTAGAACTATCTTCTATTTCTTCTCTTGATAAAAGTGTTATTTCTATATTAATTGATGACATGTAGACCTCCTATTTAAAAAAAATTAAGCCTAGTTTTCATTAGGCTCATCTTTTTTATCGTGTATTTCATGATATTTATTTATATATTCTTGTTCAAAAGAGGTTAGATCATTTGGACTCATGAATAACAATACTACATCTTCATAATCTAACAATTTATCTATTTCTTCTTTTGAGATGTGCTGGGCGTTAGGTATAGCTTTGATAATATCATTTATATCTATTTCGTGATTATCTTGCTCTCTAGCAGCATAAATATCCATGATATAGGCTTTATCTACGGTTTTTAATATTTCAATATATTCATCTTTAAAGGCTTTAGTCCTAGAATATGTATGTGGTCCCCAAATGGCTACAATTTTTTTATGAGGGTATTTTTGTTTTGCTGATTTAATGGTGCATTTTAATTCAGTTGGATGATGAGCATAATCATCAATTAAAATGTTTGATCCAACGACAGTTTCATTAAATCTTCTTTTGGCAGCATGAAATTCTTTTAGTATTTTAGAAATTTCTTTGGCATCAAATCTTTCGTAATAGCACAAACTGATAACAGCTAAGGCATCTAAAAGCATATGTTTTCCATAAAGTGGAAGGTCAAAATGACCATAGTAATTATCTTCGACAAAAACATCAAAGATGACACCGCTTTCAGTATATTCGACATTTTTAGCTATAATATCATTATCATCATCTAAACCATAATAAAAGATGGGTTTAGAAATTTGTAGGCTATGGGTATATGGATCATCGCCGCAGGCAATAACCATTTTTTCAGCGTTGTTGGCGTAATCAGTATAGGCATCAATAACGTCGTCAATATCTTTATAGTAATCAACGTGATCTAATTCTATATTAGTGATTATGGCATAATAAGGGGTATATGAAAGAAAATGTCTTTTATATTCACAAGCCTCTAATATAAAATATTTATTTTCTCTACTAGCAAGACCGGTACCATCGCCAATAAGACAATTGGCCCCTTTGATGGCATTTAAAACTTGATAAGCCATAGTAGAAGTAGTGGTTTTTCCATGACAACCAGCAACAGTGATGGTCATATACATTTTGGTTAGTTTAGCGACCATTTCTTCATATGTATAGATTTTTAAATCTAATTCCTTAGCTTTTAGAAGTTCTGGGTGGTCATCTTTAATAACATTACCTTTTATGATAATCATATCTTTGTTGATATTTTTTTCATCGTATGGCAATATTTCAATGTTTCTTTCATTTAGCCCTTTTTCGGTAAAGAAATGTCTTTCAACGTCACTTCCCTTTACTTCATAGCCTAAATCGTGCAGAAAGCAAGCTAATGCACTCATGCCAGTACCCTTTATTCCAATCAAATAATACATTGATGTTCCTCCTAACTAATAAATTCAATCAAATATGGTCCTAGTATTAAAATTAAAATCAATGGGACAATAAATAGTACAGAGATAATACTTACTTTATTCGGTATTTTATTGATTTGTTCTTTGATAGTTAATATTTCTTTATCTCTTAAAAAGTCAACTTCATTATAAAGAGTATCTAAAATACTATTACCAAATCTATTTGTTTGAATTATATTTAATATTATGTTATTAATAATATCTGATGATATACGGTTTTTCAAGTCACTTAGGGCTTCAATTAAAGATTTTCCATAGTTCATTTCATCTAAAGCGGCTTTAAATTCTTTAGAAATTTCTGAATTAACATTATCACAGGTAACTTTTAAAGCGTTTTCTAAGTTACGACCTGATTCTAAAGTTAGGGTTAAAATTTCAAAGAAATATAAAGCTTGATGTTCTAGACGTCTATTTCTAATTTTGGTTTTTTTGGTTATATTTAAGTAATAGAACAAATAATAGCAAGCAATGGCAACAAATGGTGCATAAATATAACCCATATCTGTTAGTAGTATCGTTAATATAAAAGATGTGGCAGTAATTATTAGTCTAGACAAACAAAAGCTTACTACATTATATTTAGTGTCGTTTCCTAGACACTTTAATTTAGTTTCGATTTCTTTTAATTGCTTTTTATCATAAATTTTTTCAATGAATTTGGTTTTATCGTCCACTATATCACCACCTTCATTACTTTACGAACTACTACCACAAAAATTATATAGTAAATTATCATAAATATCAAGAGGATGCGACCAATATCGGTGGTTATAAATGGTAGGAAATAACCTGGACTTATTAAACTGATAACAAAAACAAAGAAAAATGGAATGCCTAGCAAGACATAAACGATTATTCTACTTCCACTAGTTAGGCTTTTTAGTTCTAATCTAAGTCTTCTTTTATCAAACAAGTTTCTTTCAATGGTGGAGAATACTTTAATGATATTACCACCGGTTTTATTTAAGATTGTAAGTGAGGCGGTTAAATATGTAGCTTCTTCCAGATTTACTCTTTCAGCAAACCGTTTAAAAACTTTACTTATATCAAGACCATAAAGTAATTCGAGATTCATCCTTTTAAATTCAGCGCCTATGGTTCCACCAACTTCATTTTCAACGATTTCAATGGCTTGGGTAATACTTCTTCCAGATTTAAAGGAATTATTCATGATAGTTATAGCAGCAATGAAGTCACTTTCTAAATTCCATCTAAATACTTTATATTTTGCGAATAGGTATATATCTAAAACAAAGAAGCCTAAGGTGAAAACGCCCAATGTTTCTAGACTACCTAATAATTTGAATTGAAAGGCTTTAATAATAATAGCCATAATGGTAAATAAACAAGCAATGATAATTTTACCGCTTAGAATATCAAGACCAGTTTTATGGGTTTTACTGATGATAGTATATTTTTCTAGTTTTTTGGCATATTTACTTGCAACGACTGATTTTTTTAATTTTTTTGTTATAACTTCTAAGAATTCTTGATAAAGATTTTTGATTTTTTCTGAGGTGCTTAAATTATCATTTTTTAATGGTTTAACTATATAAGGATCTAGTCTTTCTTCTAATTTAACTACTTTAAATAATTTAATCGTTCTAAGGATTAAGAGAAAAACTATGATAAAGCAAATTATTTGAATTACATATATTGAGGTATTATATGGTGTTATATGGATGTTGGCGTTTTTGGTGGCAATATTGCCAGCGGAGTCTTGAACCGTGCAGGTATAAGTATAGTTTCCAGCTTTATTTAAGGATAATGTTTCAATATTACTTTGAATTTTATTTGTTAGATTACCATCATAATTATCAGTGGCTCTACAAGAGATTAAATTTTTATCGTCTGTTGGAGTTGTAGTTATTTCGCTTTCGGATAAAATTATTTCTGGAATTTCTTTATCTATAATATATTCTCCGCTATTGATAATATCTGAAGTGCCATTTGATAAGTTTACTTGAACACTAATTTTGTAAGTACCAGTTTCTGTGAAATTGAACTGAGTGTTTATGTTTTGGGCAATATCAGTGGTGTTTACTAAAATATTATTCTTATAGATTTGATATGTATAAGAGGTAACGTTTTCAGATGGTGAAAAAACGATAGTTATGTCGCTATTTACTGGTTTATCTATTTTTTCAATATCGAATTTTCCATTCATCTTAAGCACCTCCTTACTCGCCAAAAATATCTTTTAGATCATCAATACCTTTAGCTTTTATTTTTTGATAAACTTTAGGAATATATTTATGAAGTAGAAATTCCCCATCGACATCGCCATTAGGAAGAACGCCGGTTTGTCTAAATTTGAATATTTCTTTTTGTTTGATTTCACCATTTTCGATACCGATAATTTCGTTTATGCTACTGACTCTTCTTCGGCCATCAGAAAGTCTTTTTACTTGAACGATGATTTGAATAGCGCTTTCAATATATTCTCTGATAGCAACAACAGGTATTTCGACACCGTTCATTAAAACCATAGTTTCTAGTCTATTTAAGGCATCGGCCGGTCCGTTGGCGTGCATTGTAGTCATACTTCCTTCGTGACCGGTGTTCATGGCCTGAAGCATATCAAAGGCTTCTTTACCTCTGACTTCACCAACTATTATTCTATCGGGACGCATTCTAAGGGAGTTAATAACTAAATCTCTAATAGTAATAGCTCCTTCGCCTTCATAATTTGTAGTTCTAGTTTCTAAGGAAATTACATGTTTTTGTTTAAGTTTTAGTTCGGCAGCATCTTCGATAGTAATGATACGATCATCAGGATCACAAAATGATGATAAAACATTTAACAAGGTGGTCTTTCCGGCACCAGTACCACCAACGACAAGGATGTTTAATCTAGCGTGTACACAAGCTTCTAAAAATCTAGCCATATAAGGGGTTAAGGTTCCTGTTCTAAGCAGATCTTCGATATTAGCAAGCTCGCTTTTGAATTTTCTTATAGTAACTACTGGGCCATTTAAGGAAAGTGGTGGCAAAATGGCATTTAATCTCGAACCATCATCCAATCTGGCGTCAACCATTGGATGAGCAATATCAATGGTTTTACCGATAGGTTGAATTAGCCTTTGAACAACTCTGACGATATGATCATTATTGATAAAACTAATACTATCATCTTTAATTACTTTACCATCTAATTCTATATAAATTTCGTTTGGAGAATTAACCATGATTTCAGTTAGTTCTTTATCTTTTAATAGTTCGGTTAATGGCCCATATCCATTGACCTCATTATCGATCAGATTATATATATAACTTAGTTCTTCATTTGACAAATCATATCCTTCAACAGATTTATCAATTTCATCTTTGATAAAGTTTTTCATATCTTCGCTAGTTTTATTTTTATTATCGATGATATTTTGAATGATTTTATTTCTTAATTCGTCAAGCAAAACTTTATTTGGAAATTCATCATAGTCATCTACTTCTTTTAAAAGTTTTGGTTCATCTGATTTGGTGAATTCGTCGATGAAACGTTTTGTTTCCATGATTATCCTCCTTTACTTTAAAATTTTATCTATTAGTTTAGTTAAAGTGATAGTACTTTTTTCTTTTTGATAGTTTTTTTCTAATGTGATTATTTGGCCAGCCATTTGAATTTTACGCATATTTTTAATATATGAATTTGCCGGTAATATATAGTTTATTTCTTTTTCTAAGAAAGCTGTAATTTCATAGGAGCTTATATGATCTTTTGATAATGCATCATTTAAAATGATATCATATTTAGTTAAGTTCATATCTTTATAAATAGAAAGCATGGTTTTCATGTTTTTTAAATCCATTAGATCACTAGTTATTACATAGATTATATTATCACTATTATCAAATGTTACTAGGTTTATGTTATCGATAATATGATTGGTATCAATTAAAATAATGTCATATTTATATTTTAATTTTTTGATTAATATATCTATATATCCTGAGCTGATTTTTCCTACTTGTCTTGGGTCTTTAGGGGCTGCTAGAACATCGATATAATCATTATATTTTATAATATATTCATTTAATTCTTTAAGTCCATGATTCATATAATCGTTTATTAGGTTATATATGTCTTTGTTTATCCTTAAATTTAATGATGCAGCAATTACTCCAGAGTACAAGTCCATATCAAGAATAATGGTTTTTAATTTTTTATTTGACAATATTCCGGCCAATGACAAGGCAACGGTACTTTTTCCGGTTCCGCCTTTTACTGATGTGACGGTTATTACTTTTGCTTGTTTTATAGGCATTTTATCCCTCTATTCTTTTTATTATTATTTGATTATTTTCTGTATATCCAACATATGTCAATTTGATATCAAATTTATGATTAAGCAAATTATTATACAAAGCATTATATTGTTTGGTGACGGTTATTTTTATATAATTTTTAATTTCTATTTTTATGTCTCCTTCAATATTGGATTTCAGTAGATTTTCTAAAATAAGACTTAAGTTTTCTTGATTTTTATTATTTAATCCATATTCGATGGTGTCTTTTATAGCAGTTTCATATTGACTTTTGGTTATTTGTAAGTTCCCTATTTCCCAGATTAAAGCGATTAGTAATAATAAGACAGGCAAGACAAATACGAAAATTATTAGGGTTTGACCTTTATTATTCACCGTTTAGATCTCCTAAATTTTCATATATTACTTTAGATGAAGTAATTTCATATTTTTCCCCTAAAACATTTGACAACACAGGGGCGTTTATTTCAATATTTTTTTTAACAGTTAAGGTTGTCATGCCGTTTAAAGTTTTATCATCTAAGATGATGTTTTCGCTTGCTAGATATGTACCCAATTCTTTTAAGTCGCCATTTTTATACATGGTTGTTATGTTATCTAAGTCGCTGTTTAAAGTATATTTTGTCAAAAAAATATTACCAATATCAATCATTGCCATAAGTATTAATAGCAAAACTGGTAATATAAGTACAAACTCTACTAATGCTTGCCCCTTTTTATTCATATTATCACGCTTTCCTATTATCTAAATTATATCAAAAAATAAGGGTAATAACAATATATTATTAGAGCATAAAAGAAACATTTTTGAAGAATGTTTCTTTTTGTCAAATTATATAGCTATTTTGCTTATCTTTGACGTATTATTAACTATATCACATTTTTATTTGATTGGCTATATTTTTTTATTCAATGTGTCAAGTGATTGTGAAAAGTTAGCTTATTTACTTATAAAATTAATGTTTAATTTACGTCATTTAATTTCGTTTTTTAATTTATAAAGTATATTTAATGCTTCCATTGGGGTAATTTCTAAAGGATTTATTTTTTCTAATTCTTCTTCTATTTTTGTTTTTTTAGGCATTAGTTCATCGATTGGCAAGGCTTCTTGTATTTTTATGTCACGTTTTTTTTCATTAGATTCATAAACTGTTAAAATTTCACTAGCTCTTTGAATTACAGAATCTGGAAGGTTAGCAAGTTTGGCTACATGAATACCATAGCTTTTATCGACGCTACCTTCTTTTATTTTATGAAGAAAGGTTATTTTTCCATCTTCTTCATAAGCGCTTACATGGATATTTTTTAAATGTTTTAATGTTTTATCTAGGTCAGTTAATTCGTGATAATGGGTTGAAAAGAAGGTTTTTCCTTTGATGTTTTGGTGGATATATTCGATAATTCCTTGCGCTAAGGCCATACCATCGAAGGTGGCGGTTCCTCTACCTAATTCATCAAACAAAAGAAGGCTTTTATCGGTAGCAGAGGTTATGGCAGTGGCTGCTTCAGTCATTTCAACCATAAAGGTTGATTCACCGCTTACCAAATCATCAGATGCTCCAATTCTGGTATAGATAGCATCAAATATTGGCAACTTAGCTTCGGTTGCAGGAACAAAAGAACCTATTTGAGCCATGATGGCAATAATAGCCATTTGACGCATATATGTTGATTTACCGGCCATGTTGGGTCCAGTTATAAGTAAGATATTGGTGTTTTTATCCATGATAATATCGTTTGAGACAAATTCACTATTAATAACTTTTTCAACAACTGGATGACGGGAATCTTTGATATATATTTCTTTATCGGTGATTATTGGTCTTACGTAGTTATTTTCTTCAGCGATAGTGGCAAAAGATTGCAAGACATCGATTTCACTAATGATTTTAGCTACTTCTTGAAGTTTTGGAATATATTTTTTGACTTCATCTCTTATTTCACAGAAAAGATTATATTCTAGTTCGATGATTTTTTCTTCGGCATTTAGAATTAAGGCTTCTTTTTCTTTTAAGATTGGGCTGATATATCTTTCACAGTTAGAAAGGGTCTGTTTTCTTTGATAGCCCCACTCGTCTTTGACTAAGCCTGTATTTCCTTTGCTTATTTCGATATAATAGCCAAAGACACGGTTATAGCCAACTTTTAGATTTTTGATACCGGTTTTTTCTTTTTCTTCTTGTTCAAATCTAGCAATGAAGTCTTTACCACCTTTTCTTAAAGTTTTAAGTTCGTCTAGTTCTTTACTATACCCTTCTTTGATTAAGTAACCTTCTTTGATGGTTGCAGGTGGGTTTTCATAAATACTATTTTCTAAAAGATTATATAAATTTTCAAAGTTATAGAGCGGTTTATAATAATTTATTTTAGTTAAAATTTCAAATATTTGGGGTAAAACTTTTAAGGATGATTTTAATTGTAACAAATCTTTACCATTGACATTTCCAAAGGCTATTTTACCACTTAATCTTTCTAGGTCGTAGACTTCTTGCAGGTATTTTTCTAGATCGTTTTTCAAGATAAATTCTTTGAGCAAAGTCTCTACTGTGTCATACCTTTTTTCAATTTCTGTTTTATCGATCAAAGGGTTTAACAAGTAGTTTTTTAGCTGTCTTGCACCCATTGCAGTTTTGGTTTTATCTAAAAGCCATATTAGGGAATTATTTCTCTGTTTTAGTCTTAATGTTTCGATGAGTTCGAGGTTTCTTTTAGTATGAACATCCATCCTTAAATGGTCTTTTGTTTCTCTTATTTCTAGCTTTTGAAGATGATCAAGATTTCGCTTTTGATTATGAATAATATAGGCTAGAAGGTGTTTGACGGAGTTGATATATCTTTGATCGATGACATCTTCATAGACATAGGAGTACTCATCTGATAGTTCATCAGTAATGGTAATAGTTAGGTGAAACTGGTTTTTAAGCATTGAATAAATATTTTTATCGGTTTTACTATCAATTATTACTTCTTTAACACCTAAATTGATGATTTCAGAGACTAGTTTTGTTTGGTTATGATCTAATAAAAAAGCATAAATTTCGCCGGTTGAGATATCGGCATAACTAACAGCGTAGCCGTGTTTGAAATCGGTAATAGAAGCGATGAAGTTAAAATCATTGGCCTTTAGGGCATCGGTATCTATAATTGTGCCAGAACTTATGATTTGAATAATACCTCTTTTAACGATGCCTTTAGCAGCTTTAGGGTCTTCTAATTGTTCAACAATACCTATTTTATGACCGTTTTCAATTAATTTATCAATATATGTACTAGCGGCATGATATGGTATGCCACACATAGGAATTCTTTCATCTAGACCAGCTGATTTGCCAGTTAAGGTAAGTTCTAGTTCATGACTTACTTTTATGGCGTCATCAAAAAACATTTCGTAAAAATCACCTAATCTGAAAAATATGATTAGGTCTTCATTTTGGTTTTTAATTTCTAAGTACTGCCTCATCATAGGGGTTACTTTATTTATATCAACATCTTTTCTTTCCATTTATATCACTTCCATTTTTTGGTTATATTATAACATTTAATAAGCTTTTTTTTCAACTGATTTATAGGTTCTAATATGAGAATATAAATTCAAAATGGACGATTAAATATTTTATCTGATTAATGGTATAACGAACAATTACATATTTTGACCAAAAAAATCTTTCATATTCCACGAAAGATTTAAAATTTAAGTTTTTTGATTTTAATGTCTTCGGTGAAGGTTTGAAAATTTTATTTAAAGTTTTCAAGGTTTTCTTTTTCATTTTGAATAGCTTCTATTTCTTTTTTAGATAAGCCTGTTATTTTAGAAATCATTTCTATATTTAAACGATTTTCTAACATCTTTTTAGCGACACTTAAATTATTCTTTCTTTGACCAATTTGTTCTCCATCTGTTTTAGCTTCGGAAATTAAAGTTTTAATTAATTTTTCATTTTCTTCTTCAGGTGTCATAAAAGCCGTAAACTTTTGGTTTTCATTTAATCTTTTGACCTCTTTTTCAAATAGTTCCATATATTCATCACCTTCACTCATTTTATCTAACTCTTC
>CALVVS010000006.1 GCA_944363925.1 uncultured Bacilli bacterium
GTTCTTACACATTAAGTATATCATATTTTTCTTCTTATGAAAAGACTGTTGACATTTTTACTTTGTCAACAGCCTGAGATATTCTATAAGAATATTTACTTTTTTGAATTGTACTTTAATGATATTTTTTATGAAGTTTATTAATTTTTATTTATCTATATAAACTATACCATGTGACATCTGTAATTTCTATTTTTACTTGAGTACTTTTGTCTTTTGATAAAATTGTAGATATATCTAAATAAGAGATACAATATCCTGTTGTTTCTCCTGGTACCCACTGGTCACCGGCCGAACCTTCATAATTAATAAATTTATTATCAGCGCCCGTAATTTTTAACTGAACAAATACATCTCTACAATTTTGGACATTGGTTACATCATAACAAAAGTATATTTCGTCATAGTTTATTATTTTTGCGGAAGATACATAAGCAGAACATATTGAACCAGGATGTGGTTCAAAGGTTTGGGCATTTTCTAAAGGTAAAATTGTATGAACTATTTTCGGTGGTTCTTGTGTTTGTGAATTGTTATTATCTGTTACTGGATGGGTTACATTATTAGAATTTGATGTATTATTATTGACATTATTTTGATTACTAGAATTATTGTTGTTACTATTGCTTTTATTATTTGTAGATAAATTATTTGTATTATCTACAGTGTTTTCTTTTTTTATTTTTTCATCTTTTAATTCTGGTTTTTCTTCGTTAGTTATATTAGTATTTTCTTCTTCGTTTTTATTCTTAATTTCTTTTTTTTCATCTTTATTATCAATAACATTAGTACTGATATTTTTACAGCAGTTATTATGTATATTTTTGAAAGTGATCACTAAAAGTAGAATTACTAAAATAAAAATAATAATTATGAGTAATTTTTCCTTTCTTGACAAATCTTTTAATATTTTTTTCACTTTTATCACCTTTAAAACTTAATTAATATTTTTAATATATATAATTTTTAAATATATTAATTTATTAGTATTATATATTATTTTTTTTATTTTGAAAAGACTGCTGATAAAACATATAATCAGCAGTCTTCAATCAGGAATTCCTGACTTTTTTATTCTTCATTATTTTCTTTTTTAGCGATAACTTCTTTACCTTTATAAGTTCCACAATTTTTACATACTCTATGTGGTTTTACAGGAGCTCCACAGTTTGGGCATACTGTAACTGTTTTCGCACTTATTTTATAATGAGTACGACGCATTCTTCCACTAGTTTTACTAACTTTTCTTGCTGGTACGGCCATGATTACACCTCCTATAATAAATCTTTTAACTTAGCTAGGCTATGGTTGCCTTTCTCTTCGCTATCAGTTATAAGTTCCCAGCCTTCGCCCTTTGTTTTCATGTTTTTAGCATTTGGGCTTATGACTTTCATGGGAATTTCCATTAATATATTTTCCCATATTATTGGTAAAATATCAATAGTTTTTTGTGTTTTTTTAGAGTTTTCGATGAATTCATCAATATTTTCATCTATATCGATATCAAAAGGATAATTAACTGGCTCTAAAGTTAGACTACAAGGTAAGGTCATTTCACCTTTAATGTTTACTTTTAAGATATATTCTTCATTATAAGTTAGATTACCTTTGACGTTTACTTTTTCCATATCTAAAATGCCAGCTTTGTTTAGGTCCTCTTTGGGAAATGATACCTGCATATCGATATCAACTTTTGATTTAACGTTTAAAATGTTTAAATCGATTTCCATCTAATCACCTTAAACATTATATATTATTTTTGTTTTTATTTCAAGTTTTGTATAGTTTTTGAGGTTTTAGGCAAAATAATTTTTAGGTGGAATTTATGAATATTTTAATATACTGTGCGATATTTATATTTAAGATTATTGAAGATGCGCTTGCTACTTTAAGATTAATTGTCGTGAGTAATGGAAAGAAAAAATTAGGAGCTATTTTACAGTTTGTGGTTACCTTGATTTGGATTATCCTAACAGGCACGGTTTTAATAGGGATGCAGAAGGATATTTTTAAGGCGATTGCTTTTGCTTTTGGATCTTTATTTGGGTCTTATTTGGGCAGTGTTTTAGAAGAGCGGATTGCACTTGGAACTAATGTATTTATGGTGGAAATAGGTTATGACAAAGCAAATGATTTGATAGAGCTTTTGGAGAAAGAAAATTATCAGGTTTCGAAGATTAAAAGTGACAATGATGATAATGTTATTTTAATGATTACGGGGGCTAGAAAGAAGACTAGTGATATTGTTAAGACTATTAGGTGTTTTGATGAAGAGGCTTTTATTTTAAGTGAAAAGGTTAAGATTCCTTTATAAGGTTATATATTTTTTGCGAATTATCGGTAATGATATTATCGGTTTTTTTTATTTTTTCTAATTCTTTTTTTGTGTTTACAGTCCATTTAAAAATTTCTTTATTTTTAATTTTTTTATTATAAAGGTAGTTTATAGAAATAAAATCAAATTTTTCATTTAGATAATTTTCATTTATTTTGAGGCTTACAATAAGGCCTAGTTTGATAGTGGTTTTAGATTTTAGATATTTTAAAAATTTATAGTTAAAGCTACATATATAATAGTTTAGATGATATTTATTTAGATTATTTAAAAGGGTTTTGGTTATTTTTTTGATATCTTTTTCATTAGTTTTAACTTCTATCATGATTATTTTATCCGAATTTATATTTTTTAAGACTTCGTCTAAGGTGTTTAGGCCTAGTTTTTGAAGTTTTAGACTGGTGGTATGGTTTATATAGTAGCCATTATAAAATGGATCGTGGTTTATGATTAGTTTATTATCTTTTGTCAATCTTACATCTAGTTCAATGCCGTCTATATTTTTATTGGTTAGACTATTTAAAAGGGCTTCAAGACTATTTTCTTTATGAATTCCATCATTTCCTCTATGAGCGATTATTTTCATATTAAAGTTTATTAATTTTAAAAAAAAATATAACTTTCATTATATTCTTTTGTTTATTATGGGTTTAACGATGTCATACAAGGTGTTATTGATTTGATCGATGTCTTTTGGATGACCATCTTTAGTAGCACATTCGACAGTGATAAAGTCGTATTTTTTGGCGAGTTCTAGATAAGCTTTTTCAGCTTGAAGTAAATGGTTTTCATCTTTTTCATGACCATCGGCTTTTTCTTTACGGTGTTTTTTTAATTGTTTTGCTATTTTTACCGGCATATGAAGGAAAATAGTTAAATCTGGTTTAGGAAGCTCCATGAGGTCAAATTCTAATTTATCTAGCCAATTATACATCTCTTCTCTTTTTTCTTGGTCTTCTATTTTGCCGCCTTGATGGGCCATGTTGGAATAGATATATCTATCTAAAATGACATTGTAACCTTGATTTAATAAGAAAAGTATTTTATCAATATTATATTTACGGTCGGCGGCATAGTATAGTGAAGCGACTTTGGGATCGACTTTGGATGAACCTTCTTCAAAGTAACAGTTATCAAAGCCTTCTTTACCTAAGTATGGACCAGCGATTATTTTGCCGGTTGGCGATGAATAATTGGGAAATGAGAAATTTTGAACCTGGTAGCCTTCTTCTCTTAGTTTTTTGATTAGTAAATTGGTTTGGGTTTCTTTACCGGAACAATCGGTTCCTTCAATAGTTATTAATTTTCCTTGCATTTTTTTATCTCCTTTTATACAAAACGTGTTTATATTTTAAACCTGTTTGGTCATCGGTGGCTGATTTTAATATTTGTCTTTCAAATTTGCTTTTATCAAATTTTGGAAAATAAGCGTCGGCCTTCACCCTACTTTCTATTTCGGTTAGATATATATTATCTGTATAATCTATAAGCTGTTTATAAATACTGGCGCCACCTATATTAAATATTTCTTCTTTACTATTTTGATAATCTTGGAAGAAATCCCTAATATTTTGATAGACTTTTACTTGCGGAATATCAATATTATGTTTTGAGAGAACGAGATGTTTTCTTTGGGGTAATAGTTTTGGCAGAGACTCAAAGGTTTTTCTACCCATGATAATAGTATGATACATAGTTGTTTCTTTGAAAAATTTCATATCTCCTTTAAGATGCCATATTAAATTATTATTAAGTCCTAGTTCGTTATTTTGGCCTACGGCGGCTATTATAGATAATTTCACTGGGCTAGTGGAAACCTTATTTTTCCGTGATGTTTATAATTTAATAGTTTGACATCTTTACACTCTTTGGAACTATCAAATTCGAAGAAGTCGGTTATTTCAGGGTTTAACCACAAGTCTGGGGCTTTTAAATCTTCAAGGGTATCTCCTCTTTGAATTTGCTCTTTAATACCGTCTATTTGATTTATATAAATATGGGCGTCTTTGATGGACCAATCTAAGGTGCCGGGTTTTAAGTTGGTGACCTGCGCTAGCATATGAAGTAAAACGGAATACTGGGTTACATTAAATGGAAGACCTAGAGGTACATCGCAACTTCTTTGATGAACCCATGCATTTAGTTTACCATCTGTGACATCCCACTCACTAGACCAGACGCAAGATGGTAAAACAGCGGTATTGATATATTCGTCTTGCCACAAACTTATAACATTACGTCTATCTGTTTGGTTATTTTTTAGATTATTTATGAGGTTTTGAATTAACTGATATTTACCAACAATATAACCATAAGCGGTACCAATAGTATGGGCATATTTTGGACCATAGTATTTGGCTTTTTTAATGTTTTTGTCGCTTAAGCTTTTAGCGGTTAAGATTTTCCCGTTTGCATCTTTTTTATAATCTAAGTTATCTGTATGGTTATATTTAGGAACACTTAGAGGGTCTAAGACGGGAACTTCTTTATTTTTATCGTAGTTAGTTTTCTCTGGTTCATAAATGCGGTAGATACCGTCTTCATCGATTTCCCACTCATCCCAAATATGGACATTTCTCTCTTGCAGCCATCTAACATCATTGCTTTGTTTTTGATATATCCAAAGCATTTCTAAAACGGCTTGCCTTATGAATAATTGTTTAGTGGTTAGAATTGGAAATTCTTCTTCTAAGTTAAAATGAAAATGATGAGAGGGAACTTTAATGGTATTTATACCGGTTCTATTTTGAACTTCGGTTCCTTCTTTTAATATTTTTTTACATAGGTCTAGGTAATCTTTATCCCATTTGGCCATTTAGATCACTCCTTTATTTCATTGTTTTCGAATTTTACGTCTAGAAATTTACGACTGGCAAGGAAGTCGCACATATGGACAAATCTTTGATATTTATTATGTGGCACAGGCAAGGTGACATTACTATAGGGGTTTGTATTCCACATGCCCATATGCGATGATATGACGTTTGTTAAAAAGTCTATTTCTTTATCGGTTAAGGTTGTTTTATTTTGGTTTTCTTTGATATAATTAGCCATTAATATTGGATGGTCAAATCTAACATATTTTTCTTTTTGAAGACCATGTTTTAAACCATCATGCATGATTAAGGCAATTATCATGAGGTCTTTTTCGTCATCTTTAAAGGAATAGCCAATTACTTCATTATGAGAGAGCTCATAGGCCATTTTGACAGCAACTTTGGTATGTCTTACTAGTCCACCTTCACCTAAGGCAAAGGATGGATGATATTTACCAGTTGAGCTAGCAGCCACTTCGTAGAAGTAATCTGGCAATAACTCGATTAATTTTTGAGCATTTTCTCTATATTTTGGGTTTTTGATATAAGTTAGTTCTTTATTAAAGGTATCTTTCACTTTTATCACCTACTTTAAGATTATCACAAACTAATGTTTGTGTAAAGAAAAATCGATAAAATTTAATAAAATTTCATTAGAGGTATATAAATATTTAGGGTTAATATAGATATTTTGGTTATTTTCTAGTAAGAGGTTTTGGTTTAGAAGTTTTTTGACGGGTTTGATATCTTTGATGTCTATATGATATTTATTATAGAAATCTTTTTTATTTAGACCTTTTATTTTTCTAAGACCTAGAATAAATTCGTTTTGGATGGTTTCGGTTTTGGAAAGTTTATGGGTATTTAAGCGATAATTTCCTTTTAGGTAATTTGTTAGACTTCTAGTATTTTCATAGCGCTTATTTTTTATATAACCACTAGCGCCTAGTCCAAAGCCATAGTAGTTTTGATTATTCCAGTATGTTAGGTTATGTTTTGATTCATAGTTTGGTTTAGCAAAGTTACTTAATTCATATTTAATATAGTTATGTTCGGTTAAGGTTTTAGTGATTAGGTTATATAAATCACTTTCTTTATCACCATCTAAGGGTTTATAGTTTTGAATATATAGTTTGGTGTTAGGTTCTAAAATTAAGCAGTAGGTGGATATGTGTTTGGGCTTTAGTTTTAAGATTTTATCTAAATCGTTTTGGAGGTCTTTTGCTGTTTGATTTTGAAAGCCATACATGAGGTCGATATTGATATTATCAAAGTTTTGAAAGGCAAGTTTGAGGTTATTGATGTTTAGTTTTCTATTTAGAAGTTTTAAGGTTTCTTGGTTAAAGGTTTGAATACCGATGCTTAGGCGATTAACTTTGGTTTTTAGAAAGTCTATTTTTTCTTTAGTTAAATCTTCGGTATTGGTTTCGATGGTGATTTCGGCATTTTTATCTAGGTTAAATATTTTTAGGATACTGAAAAGTTTTTTTAGTTCATCTAAAGATAGACTACTTGGGGTGCCACCGCCGATATAGAGGGTGGTTATTTTTTCGCCGCGATAGTTTTTTATTATTTCTTTTTTTAGGGCATCTAAGTATATATCTATCCACTTTTGATTTTTATATATTTTACAAAAGTCACAGTAGGAACATATTTGAGTGCAGAAAGGGATATGAATATAAATACTCATTTGCTTTTTCCTTTTAGGTGAAGATTTTCAATAGGCTCGGTATAAATACCTTCACTATCTATTAAGTTAGCTAAAAGATGGCGTTTATAGTTTTCAAAGTTTTTATGGTGATGGGCATATACATCATTTTGTAAAACTTTTTTAATATCGCTGTAATATAATTTACCAAGAGGAATTTCTCTATTTAAAAAAGCATTAATACGGGCGTCAGAGTTTTTTTTATTTGTGTTTTTAAATGTAGTTCTTTTAAATCTAAAATGTTTTGGTTTGGCTATTATAGCTTTAACTTTTTTTTGACGGTCTATTTTATATTTTATTAGTTTTTGTATACTGTTTAAATAGGTTTGAGCAATTTCTTTCATACTTTGATTATAATCTATAGATTTGATATTTTCTTTTAAATCGGCCTCATAAATAGCCTGTATACTCATGATATTAATTAAGTATTTATTAAATAGGTTTTCATATTTTAAAGGAGGAAGTTTTTCTTCTTTAGAATAAAGTAATTTATCGATATCGAGATTATACGCTGTTTCAAGTTCTCTTTCAATATATTTACTATAGTCAAAGTCTTCTTTTAAAACGGTTTTTGGCATTGGCGGGGTTATTGGAATAGGAATATTATTTTTACCTAGATGGGTAATTTCGTTCATGTTTATCACCTACTTTTCTTCATCGATATTTAAAACAGCTAAGAAGGCTTCACTTGGGACTTCAACTTTACCGACCATTTTCATCCGTTTTTTTCCTTCTTTTTGTTTTTCTAGGAGTTTTCGTTTTCTAGTTATATCACCGCCATAGCATTTAGCTAAAACGTTTTTACGCAAGGCTTTGATATCAGCTCTAGCTATTACTTTAGAGCCAATGACACACTGGATAGGTACTTCGAAGAGCTGTCTTGGAATGATTTCTTTTAGTTTATGGACAATGGTTTTACCACGATTATAAGCAAAGTCTTTATGGGTGATAACGCTTAAGGCATCGATGGTCTCACCATTTAATAAGATATCCATTTTGACAAGGTCACTTGGTTTATAACCGATTAGGTCATAGTCAAATGAGGCATAGCCTTTGGTGGAACTTTTTAATTTATCAAAGAAGTTATAGACTATTTCGGATAAAGGAAGTTCATAGTGGATATTTACTCTTGTTTGACTAATGTATTCCATACTAATATAAGTTCCTCGTTTATTTTGACAAAGTTCCATGACACTGCCTATATATTCACTTGGAACATAGATGTTTGTTTTGATATAAGGTTCTTCGATTAGTTTAATTTTTTGTCTATCAGGCATTTTAGCTGGGCTATCGATATAGATTATTTCGTTATCGGTTTTAGTTATTTTATAGATGACTGAAGGAGATGTGGCGATATGATTTATATTGAATTCTCTTTCTAGTCTTTCAAGGATGATTTCCATATGAAGAAGTCCTAGAAAGCCGCATCTAAAACCAAAGCCTAAAGCGGTTGATGTTTCGGGTTCAAATTCTAAGGCGGCATCATTTAATTTTAGTTTTTCTAAAGCTTCTCTTAAATCGGGATATTTATTGGTTTCGGTTGGATATAGTCCGCAAAAAACCATCGGTCTCATTGGTTTATAGCCGGGAAGTTTTTCCTTAGCTGGATCATTTTCTAAGGTGATGGTATCGCCTACTTTAATGTCACTAACACTTTTAATACTGGCGCATATATAACCTACTTCACCACATTTTAAGATGCTTTTATTTTGATGTTTAGGGGTACTGACACCAAGTTCAGTTACTTCATAGGTGGCACCAGTGGCCATGAATTTTATTTTATCTTTAACTTTTAAACTACCATTTTTTATACGAACTAAGGCAATAACACCTTTATATGAGTCGAAATAGCTATCAAAGACTAAGGCTCTAAGTTTATCATTATCACTGCCTTGTGGGGCAGGTACTCTTTCGATGATGGCTTTTAGGAGTTTATCTACGCCTTCACCGGTTTTGGCACTGGTTAAAATTATTTCGTCTTCGGTAAAACCTAAGGTATCTATCAATTCTTTTTTTACTTTAGGAATATCGGCATTTGGAAGGTCAATTTTATTGATGACAGGAATAATGGTTAGGTCATTTTCTAAGGCAAGGTAGACGTTTGCGAGGGTTTGGGCTTCAATACCTTGTGCGGCATCGACAACTAATACAGCACCTTCACAGGCGGCTAAGCTTCTTGAGACTTCATATGAGAAGTCGACATGACCCGGAGTGTCAATTAAATTAAGGATATAGTCTTCATTTTGATAGTTATAATGAAGCTTTACAGCATTTAGTTTAATGGTTATGCCTCTTTCTCTTTCGATATCCATGTTGTCTAAAAGCTGGTCTTGTTTTTCTCTTTCAGTTATGGCACCGGTTAGTTCTAGAATGCGGTCAGCTAAAGTGCTTTTACCATGATCGATATGAGCGATTATTGAAAAATTTCTAATGTTTGTCTGTTTCACTTTAAATCACCTTTATATAATTATATCATGTGAAATTGTGGCCCGCAACTAAAAAACTTAAGTCTTAGCTTAAGTTTTGGGGGTTAATCACAGATTAAATTTTGATCTTTTATTTGATTACATTTTATTTTACCAAAGGTAAGGTCTGTCACAGTAACGGTACCGTCTTCATTTATAAGAATACTACCTGATTTTGGAAGCTCACCCTCTATATGAATATTAATGGTGAGTTCATAGTTTACTTTTTTACCCATTTCATAAAAGGTATAACCATTTTCATTAAATTTGGTTTCAAAAGGAAGTGCTACTTCGTTTTTTAAATTCATATTGGTATAAGTGGCTTTAACGCTATCAATCATGTTTTTAGTACTGGTTACGGCGGCATCTTTGGACATGTTATAGGTTATGGTGCTTACAGATGGCAAGACGATAATAAGCACGATTAACAAGACGATGATAACCATGCCGTATTCAATTACTCTAATTGTTTTATAGTGTTCATATTCTTCTTTCATGATAACCAGCCTCTAGTATAATGATAGCATATATCTTTTATTTAGGCAAGAAAAAAGAGTACCGAGTACTCTTAAGGATTTGGTTTGTGTTGGTCATTATTAGCACCAGTTACAGTTACATCATCAATGTTTCTTGAACAGAACATGGCATTGGAATTTAATTCTGTCTTTTGTCCTTCAGTCATTGTCGAACAGTAGTAATTACCAAACTTTAATTGGTGAGCAACTATAGTACCATCATCTCTGATTGTAACAAAACCTCCTTGTGGCATTTCACCACTGGCTTGAACTGGACGGTCATTGATATAACCTTGACCATATCCTGAACCGTCAGCATTGGTTCCATAATCTCCTGTAGAACCTTTATTAGCCCCTTTAGGGAAGTTTACAGTATAAGGAATACCAACAGCACTTGAATCTACTTGAGCTTGAGCGAAAGAAACTCTGACAGCATCAATAGTTCCCCATGCTTTATCAACAGCTGCATTCTTTCTAGCATCTTCGATAACGTTTAAAATTACTGGTGTTGTAATTAAGGCGATAATAGCTAAGATAACGATTACAGCCAATAGCTCAATCAAAGTAAAACCTTTTGAATTATTTCTCATCTATTTCACCTCCTCGCCCCTATTCTGTTACCAATATACCACATTTTGATACATAAATCAATCATTTTCTTATTTTAATTTTTGGTTAATTATTTCAAGTTCTTGGATTTCTTTTTTTAGATTTTCTCTTTCATTTTGGATAATATTTTTAGGTGCTTTATTAATATAGTTTTGATTTGAAAGGAGTTTTTCTCTTCTATTAATTGACATTTCTAAACGCTCTTTTTCTTTATATAGTCTTTCTATTTCAGCGGTTTTATTTACAGAATTATCATAATATAAAGTTACTACACTACCCATAAAATTGAAGTTTATACTATCTAGTTTTTGATAGTTTTCAAGGGCTTTATTTTTTAATAATTTATCTATAATATTTTGATTATTTATTAAAATTTCATTTGTAAAGAAGATGTAATTTTCTTTGATGTTATTTTCAAGTTTAGCTTTTCTAATTTTTTTGATTAATTCAATGATATTATCCATGTTTTTAGCTTCCTTATACTCTTCTTTTGGGTTATACTTTGGATAAGTACTTAACATGATAGATTCTTCGGTGTTTGGAAGTTTTGTATATATTTCTTCGGTGACATATGGCATAAATGGATGAAGCATTTTTAATATATCTTTTAATACTTGGGTTAATATGGTTTTAGTGGTATTATTCATATTTATTTTAGCAAGTTCAATATACCAGTCACAGAAGTCGTTCCAAATGAAGTTATATAGGGTCGCCCCAACGATATTAAATTCATATTTTTCCATGCTTTCGGTAACATTTTTGATGGTTTCATTTAGTTTAGTTAATATCCATTTATCTGATAGGGTCAGATTTTCTTTTGTTTCTTGATATTCATTTTCAATATTCATGAGAACGAATCTAGAGGCGTTCCAAAGTTTATTGATGAAGTTCCAAGTTGATTTAACTTTTTCAGGGTCGTATTTAACATCCATGCCTGGTGCGGATGAGGTGGTTAAGAAAAATCTTAAGCTATCGGCACCATATTTATCTATTTCGTCCATTGGGTCAACACCATTACCTAATGATTTACTCATTTTTCTACCTAAGTTATCACGGACTAGTCCATGTATTAGGCAGTCTTTAAATGGTCTTTGACCAGTGAATTCAAGGCCTTGAAAGATCATACGGCTAACCCAGAAGAAGATAATATCAAAGCCGGCAATGATAACGTTATTTGGATAATATCTTTTAAACATTTCGGTATTGTCAGGCCAGCCCATAGTACTAAATGGCCAAAGGGCGGATGAGAACCAAGTGTCTAAGGTGTCGGGGTCTTGCTTCCATCCATCTTCTTTTGGAGGGTTAATTCCTACATAAATTTCTTCGCCTTTATACCAAGCTGGTATTCTATGGCCCCACCAAAGTTGTCTTGAGATGCACCAATCGTGAGATATTTCAAGCCAGTGGTTGAGGGTCTTTTCAAATCTTTCGGGGAAGAAATTGACTTTTGTTTCAGTGTTTTTTTGATTTTTTAAGGCTTGTTTGGCTAGGACATCCATTTTGACAAACCACTGTTTAGAAAGATATGGTTCAACGATGGCGTCACTTCTTTCAGAGTGGCCGACTGAGTGAGTTATTTTTTCGATGCCAAGTAATAGGCCTTCATTGCTCAAGTCTTGAACTAGTTTTTCACGGCATTCAAATCTATTTAATCCTTGATATTTACCGGTTTTTTCGTTCATGGTGGCATCAGGGTTCATGATGACAATTTTTTCTAGTCCATGTCTTTGTCCGACTTCAAAGTCATTGATATCATGTGCGGGCGTAATTTTTACACATCCGGTGCCTTTATTGATATCGGCATGTTCATCAGCGATTATTGGAATTTTTTTATTTACGATTGGTAATATGACATTTTTACCAACTAGATGTTTATATCTTTTATCATTTGGGTTGACGGCAACAGCGGTGTCACCAAACAAGGTTTCTGGTCTAGTGGTGGCAACGTCTAAGTATTCATCAGTACCATCGATATAGTATTTTAAATGATAGAAGACTCCTTCTTCATCTTTATAGATAACTTCTTCATTTGAAAGGGCGGTTAATTGAACAGGATCCCAATTGATTATTTTTTCACCGCGATAGATTAGGCCTTTATTATAAAGGTCGACGAAGACTTTTTTGACGGCTTTTGAAAGGCCATCATCTAGGGTAAAACGTTCTTTGGAGTAGTCTAAGGCGAGACCTAATTTAGCCCACTGTTTATGGATGTTATCGGCATATTCGTCTTTCCAAGCCCATGCGGCTTTTAGCCACTCTTCTCTATCCATGCTTCTTGGGTCAATGCCTTCATCTCTAAGTCTTTTATCGACTTTAGCTTGGGTGGCAATACCGGCGTGATCCATACCAGGTAACCATAAGGTATCAAAACCTTTTAATTTTTTATATCTAATTATGATATCTTGAAGTCCAGTATCCCAAGCGTGACCAATATGTAGTTTTCCGGTGACGTTGGGTGGTGGAATAACGATGGCATATGGTTTTTTAGTCATGTCACCAGCTTTGAAGTATCCTTTATTTTTCCAGTTTTCGTATTTTCCTTCTTCGACTTTTTTATGGTCATATTTTTTATCAAGCATTTTTATCAATCCTTTCTTTTATATATTGTTTTATTTTTTCATATGTTTCTTCAAATATGTCTTTATCTAATCTTTGATAAAGTTTTTCTAAATTATCTTTTAATTTTTTTAAACATATATCATAATTCATGTCATAAGCGAATGCGAGTTTAGCGACTATGTAATCATTTGGATTTTGACAGTCATGTAAATTTACTGATGTATGATTTTTAATACTTTCTATAACTTTTGGAGTTATTTTGTCATGGGTCATTTCTAGGTTAAAATCGTTTAAATAACCGAATATAAATATTATATCTAATTTATCTGTATCCCTAATTAATTTAGCATGTTTTAGTTTTCTTTTATCTATTTCTTTTTCTATTTTTAATTTGTTATGATTTTTAATGGCAAACTCTATAATATCATAATAGTCTTTAGGTATATTAAATTTTTCTATTTCTTTATTTTCAAATAATAGTTTAACACCATAATCAGCATGGTCTATTTTTTCATCTTTCATGGTTTGATATTTTTCTATTTGTATAAATCTACCGTAATCATGAAGCAAGCCTATAATTTTAGCTATTTCGATATCTTCTTGGGAAAATTTTAATTTTTTAGCATATTCCTCATTTAATTTCATGACTCTTAGTGAGTGATTTAATTTAGCTTTGATATCATTATTATTTTGGTCAAAATTTTCTACGTATTTTTTAAATTGTTCTATCATTGTAACCTCCAAAAAAAGCTTATAAATATAAGGGTGTTTTGAACACGGTACCACCTTAATTTATAAGCTTTGCTTACCTTATTAGTTTAACGCACTTTGACGTATTTTCTTACTTTTATTTCAGAAAATCAGCTTGGTCAAGCTACCTTCAATATTTTCTATTATTAGTTTACATCGGCCACTAACTTTCTATAAATAGAAAAATATTTACTCCTCTTGGTCTTGGCTTTTATTTAATTATACATATTTTTAACTTATTTTACAACAGTTTTGTACCACATAGGAAACAAACTGTAGCGGTTGGTGCTAGTTTTGTACCACAGTGCGGGCATATTTTTGGTTTACTTTTATCAACAATGATTGGTTTTTCTTCTTTCTTTTCTTCGGTTTTAGCTTCGATGAAGGTTTCATGTCTTTCATCGGGCTGCATGTTTTTATTGAAGTAAACTGTATTGTTTTCATTATTGGTTTGAGTATTTAAGTTAGTATTTTGATTTACAGGTTCACTGTTGGTTTCAATTTCACTGATTGCTGGCTGAGATAGTGTTTGATTATATATATTGGGTTCAATTGTAATACCTGGTTGACTTGTTTGAGGGGTTTTTTTACTGTCTTCAAAAAGGGTATTTTGATTGACTAAGAACTCTTCTGTTTCATCGTACATATGAAGCATAAATCTTGGATTTTTAAAAACTAATTCTGGGAATTTATACATTGGGAAGACGACGAACCAAACAGCTTCTTTAGGGTTTAATTGATAAGCTTTTAGAAGTTCAGCGATAATTATTTTAAAGTAATAAAGATTTGCAATAGGAATTAGGGATTTATAGAAAACGCTTTTTTTCATGTCTAAGATATCGACTAATATTAAAGTTCCATAAAATGGAATATAGGCTTTCCAAGCTGGTATTTTCATTTGTTTAAATAGTTTACCTAAACATATTTTAACGGTTAAATAGACGATAAAAAGCACAAGAAAAAGCAAGAAAAAATACATTTCAGTTCCTTCAAACATTTTGTAGCCTCCTTTTTATTAATTATAACATGACATTTGATTATTTTAAATATTTTATTTTAAAAAGTAGTTAGTTTCTTTTTCGATTTTTAAGTTAGTGGATGGCCCATGACCCGGATAAATTTTGGTGTCATTTGGATATTGTTTGATTTTTTTGATACTTTTTTGCATATCATTTATGTTTCCACTTTCTAAATCAGTTCTACCAATGGTGCCTTTAAAGAGAAAATCACCGGTGAACATACATTTTTCTTTTTCGAAATAATAAGTTAAGCTATCTTTTGTATGACCTTTGGTTTCAATTACTGTAAAGGTGAATGGTCCTTCGGTATAGGTCTTTTCTTTTGGGTTTTCTAAGATGAGGTTTTTATCAAAGTGATTTAAAGCTCCGATATGGTCTTTATGATGATGAGTTATTAGAATTTTGACGATGGTTTTATTTTGAAGATGTTGGTTTATTTTTTCATAATCGTCGCCTGGATCGATGATTATAATTTGATTATTTTTTTCTAAGAGATAACAGTTTTCACTAAGATAGCCGGTTTTAATAGTTGTTATTTTCATTTTAATTTACGGAGTTTATTGAAGGTTTCCCTAACGTTTTTTTGGATATCTTTGGGTTTGTCTGTTTTTTCCGGCTGTTTTGGCTTTGGATGAGTATTTTGATATAGTTTTTCTCTTAGTTCATTTGGATCTTGATTAAAACCTCTTTTTACAGTACCTTTTAAAATGCTATTTTTATTATTTTCATTTATAATCATATTAGTTTCCTTTCTTACATTTACCGGTTTCAATATAGTTTTGAACTGGTCCATAGGTTTTACGGTATCCGTCTATTAAACCATATTTTTCAATGGCTTCTAAATGTTTTTTTGTTGGATAACCTTTATGATTTTTAAAGCCATATTCGGGATATTTTTTATCGATTTCGTATAAGATTTTATCCCTTGTTACTTTAGCGATAACACTAGCAGCAGCAATAGACATACTTTTGGCATCACCTTTGATAATTGGCATGACATTTATATCTATATCAATGGGCATGGCATCTGATAGGACATATTCAAGTTTTGTTTGTTTTTGAACTTGTCTGATGGCTATTATCATGGCTTTACGGCTGGCTTCATAAATATTTATTTTGTCTATTTCTTCTGGTGGTACAATACCAATACCATATATGGTATTTTTTATTAGGTAATCATAAAATTGATTACGTTTTTTTTCACTGAGTTTTTTGGAATCATTTAGACCTTCTAGCTTAAAGTTTTTAGGTAGGACGACGCAGGCAGCAACGACTGGACCATAAAGTGGGCCACGACCGGCTTCATCAGTTCCGCCAATGATATTTATGCCTTTTTTTCGAAGTTCATTTTCATAGTGCCACATATCCATTATTTTTTCCTACTTTCTAGTTATAGTATTTACCTTTTTGAAAAAGATTTTTTTTAGCTAATTTTTTTATCATATGTTTTTGAAGTTTTTGGGCGAGACCGGTTTTTAGATTATTTTCTTTAGAGAGTTGATCGACCAATATGGCTTTTAGACCATATTTTTTAGCACCGACAATATCTGAAAGCAGTTGGTCGCCGATGGCAACGGTATTTTCTTTTTTGGAATTTATTTGTTTTAGGGCTTTTTGATAAGCTTTTTTTACCGGCTTTCCGGCATCACTTAGGGCTTTAAGATTTAAGAATTTGGAAACTGGCTCTACTCTTTCTTTATGGTTGTTTGAGAATAATAGTATTTTAAAATTTTGTTTTTTTAAATTGGAAATCAACTCTTTGGTTTTATATGGAATATTTGTATCATCGACGTTAGCGATGGTGTTATCGATATCGAAAAGGATGGTATCAATATTTTCTTTTTTTAATTTAGAGTAATCTATGTCATAGACGCTTTGATAATAGCTATTTGGAATAACGTTTTTTATTTCATCTTGAGAACCTAACATGACTTTTAGATAGGTTTTTAGCATTAAGATATGTTTTAATTTCATGGCTTAAAAAAATAATCACCGAAGCGACTATTTTGTTTCCTTTTCTAATTTTTCTGTTACGTTTTTAGAAACTTCGATTACTTTCTTTTTGATGGCGTTTGCTGATTTTTCGATAACTGGTGTGCCTTTTTCGATGGTATAGTTGACTAGTTCTTCGGCAGCATCTTTAAGTTGTTTAGCTTTTTTCTTAGCTTCTTCAAGAACTGTTTCTTTATCTAATTCGGCTAGGCCAATTTTTAGTTCTTCTATTTTGGCTTCAACTGTTTCTTTGACATCATCCATATCGATATTTTTTACTTTTTGCATTAAATCATCGAACATTTTTTTAAGGTCTTCTCTAGTTTCTGAGCCTTTTTTAGGAGCAAATAGAAGTCCTAAAGCGGCACCGACTCCGGCGCCAACAACAAATTTTCCAATTCCTTTACTTTTCTTCGTCATTTTCACTTTCCTTCTTTCTATTAAATAATTTACCAATAGCATTTGACAAAAAATTAACTATGGTATCACTAAAACCAACGACGGCATCAGTAGTATTATCAATTATATTGAATAGGCCATTTAATTTACTGGATTTTTGGCTGACATCATCAACGAGTCTATCGATTTTTGATAGGGTTTTTATGGCGTTGATAACGAGAATTATTAGGGCAATTATTAATACAATTAATAATATGTAAAAAAATATAGATAATACATCAGCAAAACTTATCATCATTATTTATTCTCCTTTTCATACAATGAATCAATCATACTGAATAGTTCTTGGTCACTTATTTTTCTTGGCTCTTTTTTAGGTTTGTCATAAGTAACTGGTTTATCCATTTCTTCTTCTAGTAAATCTGTTAGGTCATCTTCTTTATCTTTTCCATGTCTTGGCTTTTCTTGATCTATTTTGATATCAAAGTCATTTTTAAGGGCTTTTCTGTTTTCATTTTTTTCTTTTTCTTGTTTTTCATTATCACTAAAAAGTACTCTACTGCCACCAAATAAAGTTGTTTCGATATCGGCTTCAAGGCCACCATAGGCTTTATTTCTAATGGCATCGACATTGGCTTCTTTTGAGCTATAGTATGAAGAGCGGCCTTCTGACTTAGAGTTATATTCTTCTTTTTGATAACCTTTATCTAAGATTCCATATACTGGTGAAATAATTGGTGATGGTCTAAAGACTCTTTTTTCTTCTTTTGGTGGATTATAAATTTCTTTTTTCCCGGTTCTTGATTTTTTTTCTGGTTTAGGTTCTGGTTTGACATCGATGGTATCGAAGTCATTATCATCGAAAAATGGAAATTTATATTCACTTTTTTTAGGTTCTTCAATTATTTCTTCTTTTTTTTCTTCGACAGAAATTTCTTCATATCTATCAGAACGAGCTTTTTTAGGTGAAGGAATTTCTACTTGAATTACTTCTTTTTGGACGCCTTCTTTTTTTTCTTTTTCTGGCTCTTCTACTTCAACTTCTTCGGTAAAAAGATTTTTAAATTTATCAATTAGTCCCATTAAAATACACCTCTACTTTTCTTTGTATTGTAAGAAGTTATTATCGTTTTGATTTTTCTTACTGAATACATCATATTCTTCCTCTTTGTTTTTTAAAAAGTCATCTTCTAATGATAATTTTATTATATTGCTATTGTATTTTATTGTCGATAAAATGTATGAACTATTTAAAACTGTATCATTGATGTCTGTTTTTGGTACTAAGGCTTCAATTCTTGCATAGTTATAGACAAATTCGATTAGGTACAGATCATCTAGTTTTGTGATTTCTAAATAACCAATATTATCGCCATTTTCGATTTTTTTTGAGTAATATTTATTATTATCTGGTTTGAAGTTTATCGATTTTTTATAGTAATAGCTAATTTCATCTAAATACAGATAATAATACACTCCATTTGAATATAATTTATCATTAGTTCCACTACTGTCAATATAAGTTACTCCTCTTGGTACATAATACTTATATCCACGTCCCACACGGTTATACAAAGTATTTTCTTTGGATAATACTACACTAACAATATTATCGATGCTTGTTGTGTCAATTCTAACAATGGTACAGCCTGTTAGAATTAGGGTTATTAGTCCTAAAAGAATTATTTTCTTCATATATACACCTGCTTACTATAGATTATATCAAATTTTGCTTAATTTTCCTAATAAAAGGGTTAGTTTACATGTAAAATTATGTCTACTTTTCGACTTCAACCATATATATTGGATAACCTAGACTGACAAATCTTTTTTCGTATTCTGTTTCGGTATTATCAATTTTATCTTGATGAAGATCTAAGGAGATAGTTTTTATTTTATAATTATAGTCAGTAAATGATTTTAGGGAGTATTCAAAAAGATGGCGATTATCGGTTTTTTGGATTATGTGATGTTTGGTTTTAAAAATATTATCATATCTTTTTAGAAATTTTTGACTGGTTAATCTTCTATCTTCGTGACGATTTTTGGGCCATGGGTCTGAGAAGTTTAAATAGATGGTACTGATTTCTTTATCAAATATTTCTTCTATTTCAGTGGCATCAAATCTAATTAGTTTTAAATTATTTATTTTAGTGTTTTCTAGTTTTTGAGTGGCTCTTAAAATTACACTATCAAATTTTTCGATACCGATAAAATTGATGTTTGGATATTTTTGAGCCATTTCGATAATAAAATCGCCTTTTCCCATACCAATTTCTAAATTGATTGGGTTATTATTACCAAAAAGTGACTTATAACTACCTTTATACTGTTCAGGGTTTGTTATTATATAAGGAGATTTTTGGATTTTTTCTTTTGCTCCTTTAATATTTTTTAATCGCATGTTTATCACCTAAAGTATTATAACATAGATGAACACCAAAAATAAACAAAAGCATATAATTAATTAGAGTATGAAAGGAGAGGCAAGTATGAAAAAAGAGCGCGACTGTGGGATGGCTTATCCAGTATACCCACAAATGGTACCTAATTTTGGGGGTATGATGATGCCTGGACAGATGATTCCAATGCCAAACAATATGGGCATGACTAATGTACCACTTACAAGTGTTCAAAGTGCTATTAACAGTAACGATTTAAGTGCGATTTCTAATCAAATTAGCAATCTAGAAAACCGTGTTACTAGATTAGAAAATATAGTTAATAAGGGTAATTATAACAATTACAATTCTTCTAATTATCAGATGATGTAAAAAACTCGGGGTGTCCGAGTTTTTAAATTATACAGAAAATTTTATCTTACATTATCGGAGTTACTATAATATTTATCCATATCTATTAGATTATATCCATTGCTATTTAGATCGGTAAATGTTTTTTTAGTAATTTGCGCACCATGATCTGGATCTGAAAATTCAGCACAATAATAACCGCTTTCATCTTTACCTACAATCATGACAATATGAGCATTTTCTTGTGACTTATGACGAATTAAAAAGTCACCGGCCTTGCCTTCTTCAACTGGTTTTAGTGAGCCGGTTTCCTTAGCCCAGCTAATTTGGTTGCCTGTATAGGCAGTACTAGGACTACCTGATGAAAATAGAGGCGTTTTAAAACCACCGGTATATAAAGCCCACCAAGCAAAACTACTACAATCTAAATAAAAATCTTCATTAACAATTCCCTCAGCGTCGATATTGTTTGTTTCTTTATTTACTTGTCTATTTGGTTGACTATATCTTAATCTTTTACCAGTAGCAAAGTTATATCCACTTATTAAAGAAAGTCCTGCGGCTATAACGCCACTTCTGGTTCCATATCCAGCTGCGTTTACATTATCTTTAATATACTGATTAAAATTTTCAACTGTTTTGAAAGATGTTGCTCCTAAATCAACTGCGGGAGTTGTATTTGATACAGGAGCATTATTAGATACCTCGTAGAGTGTTTCTATTGTATTTAAGTCTAATTTTGAATAGTTAAAATCTGGTGCGCTATATTTATTGGCACTTACACTTTGACTCATAGCTTTATGATCTGGGTTGTAAGCCACAGACCATAAACCACTATCATCAGCAGTCAAATGATTTAAAACATTAAATTCTAAAAATTCCATTGTTACATACCCTTCATATTTAGAATTAGGATTATAAATGTATATATCACCTGTATTTGGATTGATATGGTCTAAAACAAGATAATGACCATTTCCAGGACCGGCAAGTGGTGAAGTACTATCAACACATACTAAAATTTTTTTACCATTTTGAAGGCTTGAATTTATTTCAGCAGAATTTATTCTACTAGCTGACAAGCCCCAATTAGTAGTAACAGCATGAGTTACCGGATTAGAAAAAACATCAGGGTCACCACAGGTTGGCTTAGTCCACAAATTATCTCTTTGTACGTCTTTTATAAATTTGGTGATGTCTATTTGATTTCCGGTATACAAATAATAAATACCCATTAATGAGGAAATCATACAACCGGAGTCTCCCATAGTATAACCATCTAAAGGGATACTTGAAAGATTTGGGTTATCTTGTTTATAGTCACTAACATTTTTTAATCTTTCAATATAGACTGGATTTAAACCTTGATAATTTTGCATAAGATTTTGACCTGTACCTAGTTTTTGCATAAAATTAGCTTGATCTTTATTTATTTTATCATAGGTTTCTGGATCATTAAGATTTGGTGGGCCATAGGTTTCTGTAGCATAATTTATATGGGCGTTTTTTGTACCATTATATGATTTTACATTAGACAAGTTAAAATTATTATTTATTTTAAAATTCATAGACGTCTTACCTTTCTATTATAAGTTAGAATTAATGTCATCGATATTAAATTCTTTTGAGGTATTTTCAAACTGATTATTTGTATTCAAGTTTATATTACTATTAGTGGTATCGTAAGCTTTAGAAGTGTTTTCAAAATTATTGGTCATATTAAAATCTAAATTACTATTATTAGCACTATATTCTTTTGAGGTATTTAAGTTAATAGGTTGATCTGAAAACGGCATATCGGCTGAATTAGTTTGAGCTTCTTTAGAAGTATTAACCGAATAGTTATTTGACATTTGAAAATTATTATTTGAATTATTGGCCGTTTGACTTTGGAAATTATTAATATTATAATTTGTATTTTCTATATTTATATTACTTTGACCAGCTGTTTGCTTTGAGCTTTTTGAGATAGATTGGTTATTTGTTTCAAAATTATTTTCCACAGCATTAGCCGTTTGTGGAGCTGATTGGTTTTGAAAATTTGTTTTTTCAGTTTCAAAGTTGTTTTGATTTTGACTAGCTGTTTGATTTACAGATGTGTTTTGAAATGTCATTTTTGGTTCATCGATAGTTAAGCTACCACTAGCTGTTTTTTGGTTGACGGCATTTATAAATGTGTTTGTATGCTCATCATAATTAGTTGTTTTATTTCCAGCAACTTGATTTACTGAGGTATTGTTAAAATTAGTAGGTCCTTCTTTATATTCTACATTACTTATATTGGCGTTTAAGTTTTGTTTAGCTATGGAGTCATCTACTATACTTTTAGAACTGACTAATTCGATATTTTGAAGGCTTGATGTATATGTAATAGGTTTTAATATTAGTGGTTCACTTACAGGAAATGATTTAATTTTATTATAAGCTGCATTAGTTAAATGAGTTACTTCATTTAGGTCATTTATATCGGTTATTAGTGAATTATTCATATCAGATAGTTTGCTTCGCATATTATGAAGTGCAGAAGCATAGCGAAATGAACCTGGAATATCCATAGATGATAATTGGTTTGCCGCTTTGTCAATTAATCTTTGAGTAGAGTTACAGTAATTAATTAAATAGTTTATATTATCACTATTATAAGTGAAATTACTATTAGTTGTGCAATTACATCTTATAGCAATGTTTACTAAGTCATTAGTAAATTCTAAAATAGTATCACATGTTTTTTTGGTATTTTGGGTATAATTATCTATTTCCTCTTTATCGACGATTAATTGATTTAAAAATACTGGGGTGTTTGGATCATTCCACATAGTATTTAGTTTACTTAAGTTTGTATAAATTTGATTATTGGTAGCAGTCATTTTATCATGAGTACTTACGAGTGTAGTATGAAGTTCATCTAATTCATTTAAGTTTACATTAATTCTTATCATTTTCTTTCGCCTTCTTTTCTGCTTCTTTTTTCTTGGCTTCTTCAGCGGCTCTTCTAGCGGCTTCTATTCTTCTTTGCTCTTCTATTAACTCGTTTATTTTTCTTCTGACTTCTGGTATATATACATTTACCAAATTACTATACTCGTTTTTGAGTTCATAAAGCATTTCTTCTAAGTCACTTTGTTTATAGTTTGTACTACCGATATTTAAAGATATTTTTGAATAAGTTACGGCACTTTCTAATTCGTTGATACTGGCTTGGATGGTATTGGCGAGATTATTCAAATTACTTAATAAAACTTGATATCTTCTGATTTCTGCGGTCATTTATAGTCCTCCTTTTTATACTTATGCTTAAATAATGGCTATATATTGTAGCCATTATTTAAAAATAGTATAAAACTATTTTTAATTTTAACCGTTCCACTTCATGTTGCCTAATTCGCCTTCAATGTCTGAACGAACTTGAGAGGCATTGAATTCACTACTAACTTGTTCTTCTGACTGAGTATAAGCTGTTTGCGCTAATTGCTGTAAAGCTTGATAGATATCATTAGCGGCAGTTAAAACGGTTCCTAATGATTCACCAATTTCTTTTATGTAATCAGTAATAGCAACACCTTGTACAGCACCTATGAAAGCTTGTGAGCTGTCAATTTCAGCATAAACATTTTGAACATTAGCTTTAATATCTTGTAAGTAACTTTCCATAGCTGATTGAATTGCGCTTAAAGCTCCGGCTCTAATACCACGAGCTGTTGCGTTAGAAACTGATGCTTCTTTAAATGAAATTATTTTTTCATTAATAGATACAGTAATGTCTTCAATGTTTACTGGATAACTAGTTGGTAAAGAGGCACCTGACATGATATTTTTATTTTGGAATTCATGCCATCCGTGACCTAATTGTTTTAAATTATTAACTAATTGGTTAACGATATTTCCAGCATTAACATACATTTCACACATACGTCTACAAAAAGCATCTTCATAAGACTGTTCATCTTCACCAACCCAGTATTGTTGCATTGTTTGTTGGACAGCTGGCCAACCATCCGCAATTACATTTCCAAAGTTGTTATAAGCTTCGGCTAAATTTCCATTAAGAGTGTTGATTTGTTCTGGAGTATATCCTGTTCCATCACTATTATTCATATTTTTCCTTCCTTTCTAATTATCTGTAACAATTCGAACTTCACTACTGACTAGTTCTTCTTCATTTTGATAGCTTAAAATCATTTGTTTTAAAACATCATTATAATTATTTAAAATTTTAACTATATCTTGCATACCGTTAGATATATTTTGGACATTGGTAGACATATTTTCTAATTCATTGTTTGCAAATATGTCTGATAGTCTATCTGTCTTTTCATTTAAGAGTGGTAAATTAGCTTCAATGTCACTAATATCGCTAACAGATGTAGTTAATACTTTATTTATTTCGTCAGTTTTGATGCCTCTAAAATTCATTATTGTTACACCTCCTATGGATTTTTCTAATTTTATTTTATGGAAAGGGGAAAATTAATAAAAACCCATGTTTTTAGAAGAATATTAATTGTTTGCCATTTCTAATGTTGGTATTACCTACGATAGTGTTTAAATCATAGAAATTACCATTACTACCATCCATTATGGCATAATTATTATTAGATTTCAATTGGTTTTCCGATAATATATTAGCGGCTTTACATATTAGACCCGCTATTTCACCAACTGGCAGGTCTAAAGGGATGTATATATCATAGCTTTTATCTAATTTTATTACATACACATTAACTAGTACTTTGTTTGTCATTTTCCGTCAACTCCATTAGTTTAACTAATATTCCTTGTCCATTTTTAATGACCCAAGCAAATTTATTATTTAATCTTTCCATATAAATTTTACTTCCACCACTTAATCTAATGATGTTTTGGTCAGCAACACCACTGCCGATCCAAATACCTTGATCACTACGAGCATTATCAGAATACCATATTTCAGTAGTTAATTTTCTTAAACTATAACTTGAATCAACAATAATGATATTGGCATTTTCTAAAGGTATAATGGTTTTCATGACTTCATTTAAGGCATTTTTATTAGTTGATGTCATTATTTTATCAATTCCAGCGACAATGAATATTAAGTTATTATTTTGATTATTGGCAATGTTTTTATTTACATAATTTATTATGCTATTTGCATTTATGCCAAAATCACGGTCACAGTATCCGGTTACTGTATCAATAAATCTTGAAAGGGCTTTATTTAAGTCAATTAAGATTATTTTAGTATTTTCGATTTCATTTATCATAGTGATTAAGCTTTCGGTAAAGTTTACTGTATTACCAAATTCTGATGATGTGATAATATTTATTTTATTTGAAGATAGATCAATGGCTGAAATATTTAATGATTGTCTAGTAATACCTATAGGAACATTTTTTAAGCCTTTTAGATTACTAATTATGGTATCTATCAAAACTTTATCTGGAAGCACTGGTATAGCTGGAGCAGATGTTTGACACATTTCTTTAATTTGAGCAGCTTTTTCTTTAAGAAAAGCAGAAAGGTCATCACCATCATAAATTTTAGAGGTTTGAAATTCATAGACATTTTCTTGTTTGAACATACCTCTACCTGGAAAATCTGCGGGATATAGGTTGCCAATTTTACCAAACAGTTCTATGTAATCACCTTTACCAGTTAATTCTAGAGCGAAAACATTATTTAGATTTCGCATTATTCTACTTGGGAAACCATGAGAGGTACTGGCGCTTATGATAATTATAATACCATATCTTCTACCTTCTCTTGTGTATCTAACTATTTCTTCATCATATTTTGAGTATTGTTCCATAAATGATTCATAGTTATTGATGATAAAGACGATTAATGGAACGACTTTGCCACTATGTTTACAGTAATCAAAGTAATCACCATTATAATCAGCAAATAATCTTTTTCTTTCGATGATTAAGTCATTTAAAACCGCAAATGATTTATTTATTTTTTCAGTATCGGTGGAAAGCATGACGTCGCCTACCTGCGGAAAACCATAGAACATCCGCATTGTTTCAGAACCAAAGTCCATGATGTAGATATTAATGTTTTCGGGTTTATATCTAGTACATAGTGAATAGATAAAACTATTTAAAAATATTTCTCTATCCATAGAATTTCGTCCAAAGATGACGGTATTTGCTTCATCATTTAATGGTATAGTTAAAATATTTTGTCTTTGGTTTGCGGGATCATCATATTCACCAACAATAGCGCATATATTTTGATTAAAGTTGAAATTATATTTATCAGCTAGTTTATCGACATAGATGTTTTCGGGTATTCTTTCAAGCCACAAATTATCAGCTTTGAGCTGCATTTTTTCGGCCATTGAGCAAATATATTTTAGGACATTTGACAATTGGTCGCCAAAATTATTAGCTTGAACTATTTTTTTATCTTCTGATACTTCGGTGACTGTTCTGACTAAATTATCAACAACAATGATGGATTCATTTTCACCTGTTTTATCAAAGTCTGATGGTTTATATGAAGCACCTGTATAACCAGACTGACCTAAGACGAATAATTCGTCATAACCGACTTGGAGGTAAAATCGACCGGCGTTTTGAATTTCAGCGGCGTCTGGTTTTTTTAACATTTCATTACTATCTGAACGGTCTTGAACTTTTAGGCAAACTCTAAATTTAGAGTTTGACCATATTTGATCGTTGACAACACCAGATGGTTTTTGAGTAGCTAAGATAAGATGAACACCTAATGATCGACCGATACGGGCAGTACTGATTAGATCGTTCATGAAATCTGGTTGCTGGCTTTTTAATTCGGCAAATTCGTCACTGATAATAAATAGATGTGGTATGGGTTTATCTAGTTTTCCTTCTCTATAAAATCTTTGATATTTATAGATATCGATTGTACTTTCACCCAATTTATCTCTAGCGGCATTGAACATTTCTTGTCTTCTTCTTAGTTCACTATTGATACTAACGAGGGTTCTATTTAGCTCTGATTTATCTAAGTTAGTAATGACACCTGAGAGATGAGGTAGTTTTAGGTTTAAACCTTTATTATCGAAGGCACCGGCTAGGCCGCCACCTTTATAGTCGATTAGAATAAAGGCAACTTCTTCTGGGCTATAATTTAGAGCTAGGGACAAGATATAGGTGATAATAAATTCACTTTTTCCACTACCAGTCATACCGGCAATTAAGCCATGCGGTCCATGATATTTTTCGTGCAGGTCTAAATATATTTTAGAATCATCAGTGCCAACGCCAACTAAGGCTCTAAGGGACTGAGTTGGGTCGTTTTTACGCCATCTAGTTAAGGCGTTTAACTGCTCTACTTTTTGCAGGTCATACATATCTAGGAAGCTTAATGATTCTGGTATTCCCTTACCTTCACTTTCGATTTCAACATATAAGTTAGCTAATATTTCACAGTATTTTTGATAGTCGATGTAATAGTTTATTTCATCTTTGAATTTAGTGATACTATATTCTTCGGAATTATTTTTTAAAACTTCGGAGTATTCGTTACCAAGATTGATGAAGTCTAAACACTGACTTGGGAGTTGACTGATTTTATTTTCAAGAATTATGAAGCCAAAGCCTAAATTTAGGTTATTATCTAAGATTAAGTTATCCATATTTAATTTTCTTACTTTGGAGTAATTATCAGTAATTATTAAGTAAAATGGTTTATAATTGATTTCGCCTTCTTCGGTTTCGACACTTTCTCTTTGTTTTTCATCGTTTGCTCTTTGGATATATTCTTTTGCAATATAATTATCGATGATTTTCATTTCTTCTTGAGTAGTAGCAAAGAAGCGGATATCTTTTTCATTACTGAAGGTATGTGGAAGTTTTTTAAATGGCTGCCAGATACTTTCATTTTCTTCATCGATTAAAAATACTAGTTTTAAATCATCGTAACTATGAAAGGCAACTAATTGGAGTAACATATTTCTCGTGAATTCAAAGATTTTATCGGGGTTACCCATGATAGCTGTAGCTAAGTTATTTTTTAGAGAGTAACCAACTGGGACGTTACGGAGGATGCTGGCATCATGAACTACTTTTTCGGCTTCGGTTTTTAAATCATCTTCATCCATTGAAAATTCATCTTCTGAAAAGACAATGTCGGCATCTAGGGGAACATCACCACGACCGATGCGGACTGACATAAAATCTTTTTGGGTGTTTAGTCGATCCCAAAGTTCGATGTTTTTATTATCGATGACGCTGCAGCATTCTTCTATGGTTATATATAGTTCTCTTAAGATAGCACTTTGTTCATCGCAGATGGTTTTGATTTCTTTTTTCTTTCTTTCGATGTATTCTCGGTATTTCTTTTGACGTTTCTTTTCACGCCTTTCGGCTTTCTTTTTTTGATATTTTCTAGTTATAATTGGCCACATTAACATAGCTATTATCATGACACCAGATGTAATAAAGGTTGACCAACTTTTAGCAAATGTTGTTTCACCACTCGCAATTCTGATGGAAACATTGATGATTGATACTAAAGAGATAATACCCATTGTCAGCATTGGTCCGATGACTAATATTAAAGGAGTATCTTCTTGTTCTTGTTTTTGTGGTGGAGAGGCGACGGGAATTTCAGCTGTTTTAATATATCTTCTTATTCTAGGTTTTTTGAAGAAATAATCTTCTTTAGGGGTAACGCCAAAGATATTTTGGTCTGTTTTTTCGTATTTTTTATAAGGTATGGTTATTTCGCTTAGTTTATCGGTTCTAATTTGGACAGTAGAACTAGGGTTATTTATAATTAGAAATTTGCCAACGACTAGTATTTTTAAACCCATGATGTTTATGATATTACCACTATGGAGAACGGTTTGATCTTTAGATAATGGCATATTATTTAAAAAGGTTAAGCTATAATTGACATTAATTATTTTAAAACTATTACCGTCATTTTGAATTATGAGGTGCTGGGGACTGACATAGGGGTTGTTATAGACGATATCATTATTTGAATTTGCACCAATAACTATTTGGACGTTTTGAGCAACACTAAAAACTTTATAGGTGTCATCATAATCTGGTTCGACATATACAATATAGTTATCGCTTGAGTTTTCTTGTTTTAAAAGGCATGAGTAATTAATTTGTAAGGTGACATTAGTGGCCTTACCACCCTGCTCTACAATAGAAAAGCCATTTTTAGCTGACATGATCCAATTGTTTTGATTTGAATTAATGGTAGCGATGATGTTTTTATGGTCATCATTTAAAATAAAGCTACCTTCAACGTTGACTGGCAATTCTAAAATTTGTTTATCTTTGTTACTATATAATATTACTCTCATATTAACACCCCATATTATTATGTAAATGTTATAGTTTACTATCTACCTTCATTATCATTTTATCACAATAAGGAATATAAAAACAAGCATTTTGACTGTTATTTCAATGATATTTATTGGAAAATGGCATGCAAAAAAACCGGTTTTATCCGGCTTTTTGGTTATAAAGTTATTTTTTAGAAATACTTTTATAAATTTTATTCATGATTTCAGCTGTTTTAGCGAGTTTTTCTTGTAATTTATTATTTAACTCTTGTAATTTTTCATTATCAGCACGATATTTATCATTTTCTTTTCTTAAATTATGGATTTCATTTATGGCGTCATCTTTTTCACTAGTAATTTCGTGATTTAACTGGTCTAGTTTTTCAATTTCTAGTTGTAATTTTCTGATTTTATCTTCTTTAGTATCTATTTCACTTTGCATGTTTTCAAATTTATCAACAAAGCTAGATACAGCCGATGTTACTTCGTCTAAATCTTGATCATCTTCCCTTTTAATAGGTTCACTTTCAGCTTCTATTTCTGGTTTTAATAGTTCTGGTTTTATTTCTTTAGGTACAGAATCCAAGTCTAAATCTTCCATGACATTGGAAAGATTATCGATTTCATCTAATAGGCTTTCGGCTTCTTTTGGAGATATTTTAACCATTTCATCGACAAAATTAGTAGTTTCTTCTTTTGGCTCGTTTTTACTTTCTTCTAAATATTTACCATAAATGTTTAATTCCGTAATTTTACTCATGACATCTTCAATACCAACCGCATACTTATTCATAAGATTACGAATGTTTTTATCTTGAGAATAAGTATCTAAAAACTCTTCGTCATCTGGAATAAGGATGTTGGCTCTAAACATTTGTTTTTCTTCTCTGCCTTGTTCACCGTCACTAAAAGCGATGTTCATGTTGTCAATAACAGCATCGATAAATTCATTTTTCTTTTTTACAGCTTCGTCAATTGGCAATTTTTTTAATGATTTGAATATTTTTTTATTGTCTTCCCTAATATCTTGCGCTAATTTTTTTATAGCTAAAAATCTTTCTTTTTCTAACATATTTCCACCTCTTTATTCTTTTATAACCTTTATTTAAGCTCTTGAATCGTATTTGCCATCTTTAGTTGAGACAATAATGTGTTCATGTTCATTTATGAACAGTGGAACTTTTACGGTAAGTCCATTTTCTAAAGTAGCTTCTTTAGTTGCATTAGTAGCAGTATTTCCTTTAACACCTGGTTCGGTGTGGGCTACTTCATATTCTATTTTTTCAGGTAATGTGATACCGAGAACTTCGCCTTTATAGAAAGTAACGTCGACTTCTAGGCCTTCTTTTAAGAATTTAGCGTTATCTCCTAAGCTTTCTTTAGATAGGTCCATTTGTTCATAGTTTTCCATATTCATAAAGTTATACATGTCACCACTACTATAAAGATATTGCATTGGCTTTTTTTCGATTATAGCTTTTTCAAATTTAATATTTGTATTAAATGTTTGCTCAATTGTTGAACCAGTTCTTAAATTTTTAAGTTTAATGCGGACAAAGGCAGGTCCTTTTCCTGGCTTAACGTGTAAGAATTCTAAAATTAAATAGATATTCCCGTCGATTACAACTGTCATTCCATTTTTAATATCGTTAATGTTAATCATACTTTACCTCCATGAATTATTTTTTCTCATTGTGCTCTGTATGTTTACCACATTTAGGGCAATATTTGTTTAACTTTAATCTTTCTGGTGTGTTCCTTTTGTTTTTTTCAACACGGTAATTTTCATTTTTACACACGCTGCATACTAAAGTCACGTTATCTCTAGCTTCGCCTTTTTTTGCCATATTATCCCTCCTTTTCGCATTTCTTATAATATTATATCAAATTATGGGTAAATTTCAAAGTATTTTTTTGAAACTCTATCAGCTAAGCGTTTATTTATCGCAGATTGATGATCGGTACGGCCGTCTGGACGAGATATATTTGGGGAGACGATGGTAAAGGTGACTTTGGGGTCATCATATGGAGCATAAGCAACGAAGGTGGTACTGATGGTTTCTTTATCGATTTTATGGTCGCCATCGGTATCGACGAAGCTTTGACTGGTTCCAGTTTTACCAGCTGGTTTATACATTTTATCTATGTAACCGACACCTAAGCCATAGCTCATAACAGCTTTGAAGCCTTCATGAACACGGTCCATGTATTTTTGCTCGGTATTTACTTTATTTAGTTCTTTTTTGTTTTGGTCATAGCTAGATTTATCATTATATAGTCCTTTATATAGATATGGCTGCATTCTCGTACCATTATTGGCGATGGTGCTGATATATTGAGCTAGTTGAATTGGGGTATAGGTATCATTTTGACCGATTGAAAGGTCGAGTAATAAACCTGATGTGCTATCGTTTCCTTTTAAACCGGTTATTTCATTTGGAAGGTCAATACCGGTTTTAACGCCTAAGCCAAATTCGGCAAAGGTATTTCTATATATATTGAAGGCTTCTTTATCAATGACTAATGGTTTATTATATTGATAGTTACCTTTACCTACTTTGATAGCGGTATAATACTGATAGGTGTTGGAAGATTGGGCTAAAGCGGTGATGTCATTTAATCTACCCAAATATTTCCAAGAACATTTTTCGGGGGTGGCGGCTATTTTAACACAGTTATCGTATCTTATTTCACCAATTTTTAAAGCACCGTTGTTATAGCCGACTATATGACTAGCGCCTTTGACGACTGAACCCATGACAGCGGTTGACTGAGTTACTCCTGATGTAAAGTCGATGACGCTATACGAACCATCATCATTTTGTTTTAATTGTTTACCAGCCATAGCTAAGATTTCACCGGTTTTGGGGTTGGTGATGATGACAAAAGAACCATTATAGTATTCGGTGTTGGCTTCTTTTTTGGCGTTTAGGGCTTCTTCGGTGAGTATTTCTTCTAAGGCTTTTTGAAGTTCGATATCAATGGTGAGAACTATATCATTACCTCTTTTTCCTTCTTCTAGAAGTTTATACGAACCATCGTTCATTACTTGATATTTATTTTTTTTGCCTTTTAATAGGTCTTCATATTGATATTCTAAGTTACTGGTTCCTACTCTATCATCTAGGCTATAGCCTTTATCTAGATAATAATCTTTTAGTTCGGCGGGGATACCACTTTTACTTGATGAGACGTTACCTAAGATGCTTCTAAAGACGCTGCCATAGGGATAGGTTCTTTCCCAATCGAGTTTAGTGTTTACGCCTTCTAATTCACTGATGTTTTCAGAGACTAAGGCATATTCTTCATCAGTTACATCTTCATTTTTAATGACTTTTTCATCATAGGAATACCCAGTATTCATAAGGGTATAGATGTAAGCGGCTTTTTTATCTAAGTCGGTATAGATTGAGAGGTCTTCTTCAGTTACTCTTTCGATTTTTAAATCATAGATATCATCACTGGTTAGTTTTCTTTCTTCGAGCTTTTGCCACTCTTCGTCGGTTATTTTTTTATTGGCATCTTTGGGATGATTTTTTATCCAGAAGTTTTTGAAGTCGTAATCGTTTAGTTTGGAACTATCTAAAGCTATCATGTTTGCTAATTTATAAGCGGTTTTTATTTCTTTTTTAGTGGTTATGCCAGATGGTTTTTTATAATAAATGACTTTTGAGGGGATATTATCGACGATGAGTTTACCGTTACGGTCATAAATTCTACCTCTTGGGGCAGACTGTCCATAGATAATGGTTTTGGTTAAGTTTTCTAGTTTTTGACTATATTTTTCTTGGCCAGCGACCTGGACGACAAATAATGAAATGACTAGAATTAGCAAAGCTAAAACGATGATGAAGGTTAAGATGTTATAGCGCTTTTCTATTTCAATTTTGATGTCTTTATTTTCTTTATATGTATTAAAGTTATAGCTTTGTTTACTTTGACGCTTTGATATTTTTAAATATGGTTTACGTTTTAATTTGATTTTTTTTAGGATATTTTTCATTATTTGTCACCTCACTTTGTTTTATTACATATTTTAAGATAAGGGGGAGATTTATGCACAGATTATTTATTGAAAATTATATTAAGCAAGTTACAAAGGATGATATTTTTAAGTTTGGGGCTTTAAATGATATTGAGTTATCAGAAGAAGAAGTTAATATATTATATCACTATTTAAACAATTACTGGGAAGAGATATTATACGGAAATTCAGAGGATGTTTTTTTGGATATGGAAAAAAAGTTTGATAGGGCTAAATTCTTAAAGATGAAGGAGATATTCTCGGAGTATTTTCAGCGATATCAAAAGTTTCTATAGTGGTTTCTAACGTCTTCCTTGAGATTAGGATTATATTTTTGTTTTTTAATCATGTCTATTTCGAATTTATATGGTGGATAAGTGCGATCTTTACTATCGTTATCGATACTTACAAATGGGGTTTCTAATATTTTAGGAACTTTTTTTAGTTTTTCATGATAGATTATTTTAATAAGGTTATCAAAACCGATTGTGCCGAAACCGACGTTTTCATGGCGGTCTTTATGGGCGCCTTTTTCGTTTTTACTATCGTTTATATGGATGCAGCCAATTTTATCCGTGCCAATTATGTCATCAAATTCTTTTAAAAGTTTATCGAAGTTTGCGACATCATAACCGGCATCGTTTAAATGACAAGTGTCTAGACATACGCCAAGTCTTTCGTTATTTTTAACACCGTCGATAATGGTTTTTAACTCTTCGAAGGTGGTTCCAAGTTCGCTGCCTTTACCAGCCATTGTTTCTAATAAAATAATGGGGCCATCTTTTTTATCTAAGATGATGTTTAGACCATTTATGATGTTTGTTAAGCCGCGTTCGGTACCGATACCAACATGACTACCGGGATGAAGGACAATTTTTTTGATGCCCAATGTTTCAGCTCTTTTTAGTTCCTCTTTTAAGAAGTCAATGGTGAACTGATATTTTTCTCTATTTATGCTGTTGGCAAGATTTATAATGTATGGGGCATGGATGATGACATTATTAATATCGATGTGGTTTTCTTGCATTAGTTTTTGGCCTTCTTTGGTTTTTTCGGCATTTATTTTAGCTCTAAGGGTATTTTGAGGCGCACCGGTATAAATCATGAAGGTATTTCCACCATATTTTAAGGCCTCGTTTACGCTACCTAATAATCCATCACGCTGACTAAATGAGACATGACTACCAATAATTAATTTTTCCATAAAAATCACCTAGAAATATAATACCACATTTCTAGGTTACTCGCCTACTAAATCGCCTAAAACTTTAAAACTTCCGTCAATTAATTTTCGAATGGCTTTTTCGGTTAGGTTTGAAATGGTTAATCCTGTTTTGGATATGGTGTTTTGATAGTTTTGATTGTTAGTTTCTATATAGTTTTCAATATCAACGGTTTTTCCTTCTTTGATATCTTGTTCGAATTTTTCTATTTGTTTATTGGTGAGGGCAACTTTTTTACTATTGCGATATTCGAAGTATCCGGTACTTTGAGAGAGGTAAAGAGCGAAGAAGGTGACAAAACTAACGAGTATGGCATATCTAAATAATTTATTTAGTTTTTTATGATTCATTTACATATTCTCCTATGATGGGGGCGATTAGCTCAATGGTGTTTAGGACTTCGTCGATGGTGTTTTCTTGGCCACCTATTTCGATTAAGATGATATTAGGGTTTAAGTCTTGATTATAGATACCATTTGAACCTTTTTCGCCTTTAGTTATGACGCCTCTAGTTAAGTTTTGATATTTTAATTTGATTTTATCGTTGATGATGTTGGTAATTTTTAGATTGGCTTCGTAGTTTTGATGTTTTTCACCGACGACAAAGGATATTTTAGCGCATGATTTATTATTGATGATGACGGTTGATTTATCTTTGGTTAAGGCGTCGCGGTGCAGGTCGATGATTAGTTTATAGTTTGGGTATTTATTTAGGGCATCTTTTAGGAAAATGCGGCTTGCTTCATAACTTTTACTATATTTCATGTTATTTAAGTTTAGGTAATCGGTGATGTTATCTTCCATGACGTTGGCTTTAATATTGATTTGAGCTAGTTTATCTTGAAGGATATAGGAGGCCATCATGACACCTGGAGTGATATTATAGCCTTCTAAGGCTTTACCTTGATAGGCTTCGGTTTGGTGAGTATTATAAATGAAAACGGTGGGGTTTACTTCTAGTTTTTCTACTTCGTCTAATTTAGGATTACTAACGTATGTCATGTTTTCTTCATTAGGGGTAAAGTGCAGGATATTTTCGAGGATAGAGACTGGTTTATTGACATCTAGTATTTTGGAGAAGAGTTTAGTGAAAATGTCACTGGCTTTTTTTTCATATAGCAGGTGGTAGTTGGAGTCGGCTATGAGGGCTTTTAAGAAATCTTCATTGGAATTAACTAGTTTGATATTCATTATTATATTGAATGTTAATTCATAGCCTAAGAACATGATGAAGGCATAGGCGATTAATCTAAATTTGAATTTTCTTTTTTTCTTGATTTTGATTTTTTTCATGGTTTTTCCCTCACTTTTATTTAAGTATATGAGGTTTTGGTTAAATAAAATGTAGAAAAAAACAAAGCTTGTTTACTTTGTTTGATTTATGTTTTTATGAAGGGCGATATTTAAGCCTTTGGATATGACTTCGGAGAGTTTCTCTATGACAAAGTCTTCTTCTTTTGGGGTAACCATGAGGTTATAACCTATAGGATTTAAGATTTCATAGATTAGGGCTTTGGTTTCTTCTTCGGATAAGGTGCCTACCATACCTAAGATTTTCTGTTTTTCTTCTTGATTGATTTTAAATTTTTTACTTAGTTTTAGATAATTGACGTTGGCGGTTAATTTGGTGGCGGGGTTATTTATATTGGCAGTTTGATAGCCGAAGTGTTCATAGAGATATTTAATGGTATCGCTGACGATTGAGGCGGCATCGACGACGGTTGGGATACCGATAGCGATTGTAGGTATTCCAAGTGTTTCTTTGGATATTTCTTTTCGTTTATTACCTACTCCACTACCGGGATTGATACCGGAGTCGGTCATTTGAATTGTTTTATTGACGCGCTCGACGGATGAGGCGGCTAGTGCATCGATGGTGATGACAAAGTTTGGTTTGATGGTGTTTACTATACTTTTGAGAAGGTCGCTTGTTTCAATACCGGTTTCACCCATGACACCTGGTGAAATGGCGCATACTCTTCTAAAGCCTTCTTCTAAAGAGTTATAGAGGTAAAGGTAATTTGTGACTAATGTTTTGGAGACGGTTAGCGGTCCTAGTGAGTCTGGGGTTGATTTTTCATTACCCAGTCCGATGATTAAGCACATATCTGTTTCTTTGATGTTTTCTAGTTTTAGAAGTTTTTTTAGTTCGTCAGCAAATACAGTCTTTAGTTTTTCATTATTTGTGTGGTCGGTGACGTCTTCGAATTCGATGGTGGTATAATTACCTGGTTTTTTATTTATTTGCTCAGCTTCTTTTTCGTTTAATGTAATATTTGTGATTTTAATATCATCTATTTGTTTAGTGGGGGCTTTTTCAATTAATTCGACAGCAAGGTCGGTTCTTAGGATATTATTTTTTAAATCTACTTCGTGGTTCATGTTTTCACCTCTTTTTTATTTTTAACAAAAGAAGTAATTTCATACGAAAAATGGTGAAAAATTCTTGCTTTTTGATGGGAATTTTGCTAAAATGGATGTACATGTGGCTTGGAGGTGAAATTTATGGCCAACTTAAAGAACGCAAAGAAAAGAGTTTCTGTTAATATTAAGAAGGAAAAAAGAAACAACGAATATTCTGCTAGTGCGAAGACTGCTATCAAGAATACTCTAAGATCTATTGCTAAAAAGGACAAAGAAGCAGCTACTGCGAATTTAAAAACTGCCATTAAAAGAATCGACAAGGCAGCTGGAGCTGGAGTAATCGCTAAAAATACTAGTGCTCGTAAAAAATCAAGATTAACTAAGAAAGTAAATGCGATGGAGTAATTTACTTTTTTATTTTATTAGGGGTGATTAAATGAGAAAATTTCGCAATGTTTTAGTTGTATTAGTATTTTGCTCTCTTTTTATAATAGGATTTACATACCGCGAGGATATAGTAAATTATGTTATGAAGACGGCTTTACAAAATAAAGAAGTAACACTGCCTAATGAAAGTTCTAATTACAATAATTATGAGTTTGATTTTGTTAAGGAAACTGACGATTTTCATGTGAAGGATAGGCAAGGTATTTTAAATGCAATATACACTATTTTAAATCATGGTATGCCTAATTTTACGTTTTACTGTGATAGTCATTATAATACTTGTTTAGATGAGTTAAATGAAATATCACAAGACCAAGTTTTACTTTCGACAGTTAACAATTTTGTGTCTCCTTACAATAGTTACGAAAAAATTTATTTTAAAATATCTTCGTTTGGAGAAATTAGTATTGAGATAGACAAACTATATTCTGATGAGGAAGTAACGGAGGTTAACAATAAAATTTCTGAATTTGAAAAAAATAATATCAAGGATGGTATGAGTACACGTGAGAAGATTAAGGCTTTTCATGATTATTTGATTAATAATAGTGTCTATGATAAAGAACGAGCTGATTTAATTGAAAAAGGACAAGACAGTGGAGAGGGATATTCACACAAGGCAACTGGTCCCCTACTTCATGGTATAGCACTATGCAGTGGGTACAGCGATGCGATGAAGATTTATTTAGACAAATTAGGGGTTCCTAATTATAAGATTTCTAACAATAATCACATTTGGAATTTGGTTTATATTGATGGAAAATGGTTACATTTAGATTTGACTTGGGATGACCCGGTTACTTCTGATGGTTCTAATATTTTACTTGATAGATTTTTCTTAATTACGAATAGTGAATTACAGAAGTTAGACCCTACTGGTCATAAATTTGATGAAAAATATTATCCTGAAGCAATAAACAGTTAAGCTTTTTTGAGACTTAACTGTTTTTGATTATTCAATAGTATATGGGTCAGACTGTGTTCCACTTCCAGTCAAAGTGACATCAGAGCTTAGATATAAGGCTGGACGGACTTCGTAGCTCGAGAGGCCACCGTCAAGATGGTGCTGACCAACACCATTGTTATCGATACTGACCACATAGCTAGAACCATAGTAAGTACCAGAAAAAGGCGTCAAAGTCCACCAAAGAGATGTACTATTTGTATCCATCCAACCTGTATTTACACAACTACTATAATTATCATTTATTAAATTAAATGAACCACAGCTACTTTGATTACTATTATTTCTTATAAACTCTGATACAGTTATTAAGGCTATTTTTCCGTTCCATTTTGCTTCATTTTCATCATTTATTTGAGTAGCTAAATTATTATTAAACGTTATTGCACCAATACTCCAATTTTTAGACACAATCTGACTTTGAGCTGTACTACTTAACCCATTATAATATGTACTATTTAAATATGTATTCAAACTTGCTGGACGAGCCCAATTATTATTAACATTATCCCATGCCTTATCTCCTATACTTTCTATCCTCATTATCTTTATTGTTCCATCACACTCGACTGATATTATCCTCCAGCCGGCTTTTTCATTATTAAATGTTATATAGTTATTTGGGTTTGCTCCGGTAAAAAAATACCTACACTCATAAGGGTCTTTTTCTAAACCAGCGTCTTCTATTATTTGGTCACCTGCTTTAGGTGGAAAACACACTCCATATAGTTCATCTATCGCCCCTTGTACATTGGTTGATGCAAGTCCACTTTCTGTATTATCATATGTAACATTATTAGAAGGAAAATAGGTTGCTGCTATTACGCTTATTGTACATGCCGATACTATTCCTAATATAAAACCTATCAAATATTTTTTCAAAAACTCCTTTGTTTTTTCTTT